>CAJMQA010000133.1 GCA_905215395.1 uncultured bacterium
TCAGAGTGGCATGTATGGGCTGTGTTATAACCATACCTGATTCAGGAATTTCGACCACATCTTTGCCCGGAGGGGTAAATTTTTTGAAATGGATGACTCCCTGCACTCCGTTTCCGGTTTGGAAAAATACATAACCGGGTTTAAAATCTTTAGTCGGAACGACGGTTTTCTCATCTTTGCTATCGAATGAAAAGCCGGTTTCCTGCAATTTGGCAAAATCATTATCGGTAAAAGTGTCCGGGGCTTTCATATAGGTGGTATGGCAGGGGAAAGTAAATGCCGGGTCGCCCCATAACCAGTCAATGGTCCTGATTGGAGATTCAAACATAAATGACTCTGTTTTTTTGTCCCACAAAAGGGCGATGTCGACGTTAAGCCGCCTGGGATCTGTGAGTGCAAGGGAGTCTCCGGCTTTTACGGTGATATTTGTAATCGTGGAATAGAAACCAGTTCCCGCAAAATCCAGTGTCTCTTTGTCTTCACTGATAGGAGGAATACCCGGAATACCCGTATCTAGTGTCATGTTTACCACAGCTGTGTCAAATAATGCAGCAATGGTCTGGTCTTCATAGATTCCGTAATCAGCTTGTTTTACTTTTTGTGTTTGAAGGGCTCCTTCGTATTGTCCTTTGATGGCATTACCATTGGCTGTTTTACAGTCGAATTTTACTGTATAAGTATTGTCTTTCTGCTCAATAGTCACTTCGCCACCGGTGATTTCGAGAGGGGTTCCCTGATTGAGCGGATCCCAGGAAACACTGGAATAGGCAATAAAGGTGTTGGGCTTTTTTTCTTTTCCATAGACATATTTTCCAGGTACGACTTTGTCAATGTCTGTAGAATTAAGATGAAAGCATACGCAGGCTCCTTTACCCTCCACTTTTTCCAGACCGGGATTGAAGGTCAGTCCCTCGCCATATAGTGAGAGCATCAAATTCCCGGTTATTGTGACGTCTTTACCTGCAGCAAAACCTTTAACTTCCTTCTGGTGTGATTGCCCGTTGTCGTCGATATAGGTATAAGGATAATTAAAATTTTCCTTGGTAATCATCACATTCCGGTTGTTTTTCCAGATGACTCCGGATTGCAGGTTGTAATCCTTGCCATACATATTGACTGTGGAAGGGATTACCTCGGGTCCTTTTTTATCTTCCGAGCATGCTCCCAGAAACAGGCCTATGCTAAGGACCATTGTCATAAAACAGATTGATTTTTTCATAATGATCAGATTTTGTGATTTATAATGATATTTTGGGTTGACTGCTTACAGTGATGGCACTTCCGTTTACCCGGAAGCGGATACCTCCGGTAGCTTCAATGGCATTGAGCAGTTGTTGTATTGTGTCATATTTGCGGATACTGCCACTGAAAATCATATTCCGGACGGCAGGGTCTGCGAAAAATACCTGAATGCCATACCAGCGTGAAAGTTTGTTCAGGATATTTTCGATGGTTTCTTCCTCGAAAACATATTGTCCTTTGTGCCAGGCTGTATAAAGTTCGGTATTGATATGCTGAGCGGTGAATTTGTCATTGTTTTTATTATAGGTGGCTTTTACTCCGGGAACCAGTGTGAGGTGATTCTTATCCCGCCACATTTTGACTGAACCATGTTCGAGTACAGTTTCAGTTTCCTGTTCGTCTCCATAGGCCCGGACGTTGAATGAAGTTCCTAATACCTGTATGTTTACCTGATCTTTGGTATGGACATAAAACGGTCGTTGTTTATCATGGTTCACTTTAAAATAAGCTTCTCCCTCCAGATATACAGTTCGTTCGTTTCCTGTGAATTTAACCGGATAACGTAATGTTGTCTGTGAGTTTAGCCATATTTGGGTGCCGTCTGCCAGAACAAGCATATATTCTCCTCCTGTAGGTATCTTTAAAGTGTTATAAACGGCTGTATTTGATGATAAAGTATCGCTATTGTATTGGACTGAAGTATATTGGATTTCATTTCCTGAGTTCAGTACTGCCACTCCTTCTATATTAATCGTGTCTGTTTTGGGAGTTTGTTCAAGTTCTTTCACTGTACCGTCAGCGAGAATTAATAAAGCTTTTGAACTTCCTGGCTGTAAATGCTCTGTCAAGGGCGGGGTGGAAGGCGATTTGAAAAACAATAGGGTTCCGGCACTGATTAGAATCAAGCTGGCCGCGGCGACTGTCATCCTGCGGACAGAAAGGCGGCGGGATTTTAAGCTATGACGTCGGTGGTAGGTCTGTAAACCTCTTTCGATATCGATATTTTTATAGTTTTGAATGACGTCGGCAGGATTCTGTTTTCTCAACTTTTTATACAGATTATAATGATCCTGATGTTCATTTATCCACAGATTCAGCTTTTCTGTTTCTGATTTGCTTAAACCTGTCAACCGTTCTTTAACAATAAGATGAGCAATATGTTGATATTTATTGATTTGATTCATAGGATATTACTGATTAAAAAAACGAGCGTTTTTTTTTGTTATTTTTTTTGATTATTCAAACAATTAAAAATATGTTAATAGCTGATTAATAACATTTTAATGATATTTATACTTTGTCATTTATGCATTAGTAATTTTGTAATTCATGGCAATAATTAACCTTTTTACATATAATGAACCCGCAACTTTGGAATAAGACGACAAAAAGTGGTGATTTTTTAATAAAATATTTAATTTGGCATTTATATTTACATTAAATCGTACTTTTATGTAGATTATTTTGTCCGTAAAACCTCCGGAAGTACAACATTGAAAAGTGATCAGGGGCTGGCAGTGGAGGAGTTTCTTGTCTGAAGAACATGGTGGTAGTCTACGTATTTTGTTGGACTACTGGGATGTCTGGCCGACCTTCTGTGGGAAAGCTTCGTGTTAGAAAACGCGATCAAAGCACAGCAGGAAATCGGTGGGAAAGATGTTAAAAGTTTAAAAATGTTACAGGATGAATTGCGGGACGTGGAGAAGGGAAAGGAAGGATGATTAGAGACAGAGGCTGTTCATAATCGAACAGCCTCTGTGTATTTTAGTTTCTCAGTTTTTCAACCATGGCTTCGGCGATAGCGCGGCATTGCTCTACGTCTGAAGGTTTCATGGCTCCCATGGTTTCGTTGGGTTCGGCAACGACTTCCCATTTGATCTTATCGGCAAATGCTTTAAAACGGGGTATGGCTCCACCGCCCCACATTTTGTTCCCGAAATAGCCCAGGATATGATTTTTTACCCCCATATTTTCCAGTTCGCACAAGAGGGTTTCCATGGTTGGGAAAATTCCTCCGTTGTAAGCGCAACTACCGAGGATGACTCCTTTGTAACGGAAAATATCGTTGATGATGTAGGAGGGGTGGGTTTTGGAGGTGTCGTGGATACGGATCTTTTTAATGCCTTTTTCAGCCAGGAACCGCCCGATGGTATCCGCCATTTGTTCGGTATGACCGTACATGCTGCTGAAAGCAATGACAACACCTTCGTCGGTTTCGTATTTGCTCCATTTCTCATATTTGGCAATAATGTCGCACATATGGGTACGCCAGATGGGACCGTGAGTGGCACAGATCATATTTAATGTCAGAGTATTCAGTTTTTTCAGGGCTGTTTGGGCAGGCATTCCGTATTTGCCGACAATATTGGAGTAATAGCGGCTGATTTCTTCTTCCAGATAGTCCAGATCCACCTGATCGTCGAAAATTCCCCCGTCCAGTGTTCCGAAAGCTCCGAATATGTCCCCGCTGAAAATGACATTATCTCCGGGGATGTAGCTAACCATGGTTTCCGGCCAGTGCAGCATGGGGACCATGTAGAAATTCAAGGTACGTTTTCCGATGTTCAGGCTATCCCCTTCTTTTACTTCCAGCAGATTGTTGTCTACATCGTAGAAATTTTTCAGCATCGGGAAGGTTTTGGCATTTCCGATCACTGTCATTTCCGGATAATAGCAGCGTAAAGTTTTGATGGCACCACTATGGTCGGGCTCCATATGATTGACAATCAGGTAATCTACTTTACGTCCCTGAAGAACGGCTTCCAGACTTTCGATATAATCATCCATCCGGCTGCGTTCTATGGTGTCTACAACAACTACTTTTTCATCTACGATGACATAAGAGTTATAAGCAACTCCTTTGGGGAGAGGCCAATAGTTTTCGAAAATGTGGGTTCGTCTGTCGTTTACCCCAATCCAATAAATGCCTTCTTTTATTTCTATTGCACTGTTCATATATATTTTATTTGTTGTTTTACCTGTCTTTTATTTTACAGCATACAAATTTATAAAAAAAGGTCGTTACCTTTAACAGATAACGGCCTTTTCGTTTATTATGAGGTCATATTAACACTTATTTAATACCCAGCTTTTTCTTCAGATCTTTGGGAAGTGCATCCTTGTGGATCATAATTGAAGTGGTTTTATAAGCCACGAAAGGATAGGAAGCATACAGATAACCGTTATATTTTCCATAGTTACCCCAGGAATTTTTTACGATAAAGTATTTATTACCGATCTGGTCTACTGCTTTACCTACAACATGCATTCCATGGTCATCTGTGGTCAGCTGGTTATCGAATTCCTGCTGACGTAGTTCCTGAGTAATTACTTTTTCTTTACCCGGTTTTTTCAGCAATTCTGCATTCTGCTGGCTTTTCGGCATTTTTACCCATTTAGCAATTTCGGCATCGCTCATTTCTTTCAGATCTACATCCGGTACGACAGCCATTCCGTCACGGGTAAAGCCCATTTCAGATACGTCGGAACCCCATGAGAAGGTGTAACCTTTGTCAATGGCTTTGTCCAGAACGTCCATCAGTTCGTCCAGAGGAATATTGTATGACATTTCACCGATCCAGTTGTCCGGAACTTCCAGGGCAAATTCGGTGTAGAATGGATGGTGAGTGAAAGAAGTCAGACTTACATAGTCATCCATATTCAAACCACACGCATCAGTAGCGAAGGTCATCGGAGTATATTCTTTTCCTTTCCAGGTGAATTTTTCCGGTTTAGCTCCCAGATATGCATCCAGAACTGCATCATATCCTTTTCTCCAGGCTGTACTGATTTTTTTATTCGGATTGGAAACAATAGCGTCCACATATCCTTTCAATACTGCGTCGAGTTCTCCGTGAGCATGAACTTCTTCACCGTAATTTAAGCCTTTGTATAGTTCGAGAGGTACGATACCATAATTTTTAATAGCCCAGGTTACATCGGCAGAAGCACCGCCCTGACCGAAATTGAGTTTTCCCTGCATGCGTACATATTTCTCTGCTTTTCCATCGTAAGTATTCCATACAACATACATAGGTGACAGGCTGACAGAATCTTTTCCCATTCTCATCATTTCAGATTCCAGAAAAGAAATTGTTGACCATGACCAACAGGTTCCTGCACGATCCTGAGATTTTACAGAGGTGGTCGGAAGACGTTTCACGTCAGTGAATTTGTAGCCTTCTTCAGCTTTCTGATCCTGTGCATTTGCAATTGACGCAACAGCAATCATTAACCCTAAGGTTAAACCAGTAATTTTGTTCATATTCGTATTTAATTTATAATGTAATGTAAATAATCCAACGTTTGCACTGAGGTCAAAGTTAAACAATTGAAAATTGAAAACTAAAGATTCATTCTTTTTTTCAGCCGCTTTAAGAAAAATATAACATTTATTCCGTTTCTGTTTGCGGGGGAGTTATTTTTTCCCAAATGTTTATCTTGCCCCAAAAGTGGTATTTCCGGTTGCAAATCCAGATAAAAATAATGCCGGCTATCAGCATCATGATAGTATCCATGTGAGAAGCAGAAGGATCTAAGTCTCTGAATAGAGCATTGGTTTGAAGGGTTGAGGCATCGGAAGTGAAAGTAATGGCTGCCAGAATGTTATTGGACATGTGTAAACCTAGTGATAGTTCTGTCCCGTCGTCAATCACGGTAACTATACCCAATATCAACCCCATCAGGATGTATTGGGGGAGGGCTACCCACATACCGAATTCCTTTACTTCAGGATTGGCTCCGTGTAACAGGCCGAATAAAACTCCTGTGATGAGAATGGCTACCCATCTATATTTGAATAGTAAGGCTGTCCATTGCATCAGATAACCCCGGAATAATAGTTCTTCAAAGGAGGTTTGAAATGGGAAGAGAGCCAGGGAGATAATCAAAAGAATAAAAAAATTGACCGGGTTAAATTGGAATACCAGGTTGGAGGTGTCTCCGGAAAAAAAGGGGACGGCCATAGTGAGGACAGAAAGAATCCCCCAAATAGCTGCACCGAAGAATATTCTTCCCCAGTCTACCTGCCTGCGTCCTGTCACAATGGCTGTGTATTTTTTTTGGTGGATATATTTTACACAAAAAAATATGGAGAAGAATCCGAAAACAAAACTCAGCAGAGTCAGTGCCAGTCCGGTATTGGTGCCTGTTGCAGCTGAAATGTTCCCACTAAGCAGCATATCCGGATTCTTCCACATGATATATCCTGCCAGGGGCAGGCTACCAATCTGAGTTACTGTAAAGATGACTAATAATGAAAAAATGTAAAGGTACCACTGATTTTTTCCGGTATAGACTTTTTCTAAAAACATATAATTTTTTTTATCTGTTATTAAGTAATTGTTCGAGACTGTATTCATCGGTGATCATGACCTGACGGGCTTTGCTGCCTTCAAAAGGACCGACAATGCCGGCTGCTTCCAGTTGATCCATGATTCGTCCTGCACGGTTGTAGCCAATGGAGAAACGACGTTGAATGGAGGAGGTGGAGCCTTGCTGAGTACTGACAATCAAGCGGGCAGCTTCTTCAAACAATGGATCTCGGGAACCCAGATCTACTTCTGTGAGGCCACTCGCATCAGTTTCCGGGACATATTCCGGCAATGCAAAGGCACTCGGATAAGATTGCTGATCCGCTATATAATGGGTAATGGCATCTACTTCCGGAGTATCTACGAAAGCGCATTGTACCCGTGTCATTTCACTGCCAACAGAGATCAGCATATCGCCCCGTCCGATCAATTGATTGGCTCCGGGAGAATCCAGAATTGTACGGGAGTCAATCATTGAAGCCACCTTAAAGGCGATCCGGGCCGGGAAGTTGGCTTTGATGACTCCGGTAATAATATTGGTGGACGGACGTTGGGTGGCAATGATCATGTGGATACCGACGGCACGTGCCAGCTGGGCAATCCGGGCGATCGGGGTTTCCACCTCTTTGCCGGCTGTCATGATCAGATCAGCAAATTCATCGACGATGACTACGATATAGGGAAGGTATTTATGTCCGTTATTCGGGTTCAGCTGACGTTTTACAAATTTTTCGTTGTATTCCTTGATGTTCCTGACCTGTGCAGTTTTCAACAGGTCATAACGGCTGTCCATTTCTATACAGAGGGAGTTGAGGGTATTTACCACTTTGGCTGTTTCCGTAATGATGGCTTCCTCTTCGTCCGGTAATTTGGCCAGAAAATGTTTTTCAATCACTGAATAAATACTCAGTTCCACCTTTTTCGGGTCCACCATCACAAATTTCAGTTGGGAAGGATGCTTCTTGTATAAAAGGGAGGTGATGATGGCATTCAATCCGACAGATTTTCCTTGTCCTGTGGCACCTGCTACAAGCAGGTGAGGCATCTTGGTCAGATCGAAAGTATAGGTTTCATTAGAAATTGTACGTCCTAAAGCTACAGGTAAAGCATATTTGGATTCCTGAAATTTTTTGGAAGCAATGATTCCCCGCATAGAGACCACTTCCGGGTTTTGATTGGGAACTTCTATCCCAATGGTTCCGGCTCCCGGAATCGGGGCAATAATACGGATACCCAGGGCTGCCAGGCTCAAGGCAATGTCGTCTTCCAGGTTTTTGATCTTGGAAATTTTCACTCCCGGTGCCGGAACTATTTCATACAAGGTGACTGTCGGGCCGATGGTGGCTTTGATTTTGACGATTTCAATTTTATAGTTCCTCAGAGTTTCTACGATTTTATTTTTGTTCTCTTCGAGTTCTTCCTGAGTTACTTTCGGATTTCCGGAAGAGTGTTCCTCCAATAGTTCCAGAGGTGGGTATTGGTAATTTGACAAATCCAGGGTGGGATCATAGTCCTCTGTCGGGAGCAGATTCCGGTCTACCGTTTCTTCCTGGTCCTTATTGTTGATGGTCAGAGTTACATCTGGTGAAAATTCTTCATTGGCCAGAGAAGTTAGTTCCGGTTCAAAATCGAACTCCTCCGGAGATTCCGGCATTTCTTCTTCTTGTTCCTTACCTTCTGCTAATAACCGATCCGGCTGTTCAGAATAATCTTCCGGTTCTGAATCCTCTTGCCGGACAACAGAGACGGTATCTGTTGATTCCGGAAAAATATTTTCTGCCCATTCCGGATCTTTTTCTTCTGCCGGAAGTTCGTCTTCTGTATCAGTAGGTTGTATAGCTTCAGCCTGAGCTGTCTGTTGTTCGTGCATCGCTTTTGCACGCAGGTTTGCTATGGCCTGTTCGCGCCGTTTGCGGATTATCTCTTTGAAATAGTCCACGCACTTATAAAAGGTCTTTTCAAATCCAAAGAAAAGTATGATGACAAAAGTCAGTATCAGCACCAGTATGGTGCCTATCCTGCCTACGAGGGAATTCAGCCACAGACTGACAAAATAGCCGTGTCCTCCTCCGGGAAACAAATAGCCTGTCCCAATGTCGAGAAGACTGGAAATACTTTCAGTAATAAACCCAAAGAGTAAAGAAATCCACAGTACAATGCACATTCCTATGAAAAGTTTGCGCGGAAAACGTTTTACCCTGGCACCTCCGAGACGTAGGCTGCATAACAGAAGCAGGTAGCAAAGGACAAAAGAGGAGAGACCGAACCAGCGGTTAATCAGCAGGTCTGAAATCCAGGCTCCGACTTTTCCTGCGGGATTACTGGCTGTAATTTCCGGATTGGTGATGATTTTTCCCCAGGGACCGTCGACCAGACTCTGGTCAATTCCTCCGGAGAAGAAAAAACCGGTCAGGGAAAATAAAATATAGAGAGAAACCAGTGCCAGTGCTATGCCCATGATGATACGGGTGCGCTGTTCTTTCAGGAATTCCGGGATGACAAAAATTTGCTTTTTTTCGTCTTGGGAACGGCTGGGCTTACGCTTTATGTTCTTGTACATTTTTCCAATTTTT
>CAJMQA010000134.1 GCA_905215395.1 uncultured bacterium
ACCCTACCGTTATCAAGGCCGGAAATTTTTCATCTACCCGATAAATTCAAAAAACCCATAGAAGAAAAAGAGGCAGAAAAACCTCAACGGAAAACCCGGAAGAAAAAAGATGAACTGATAGAACGCTTTATTCAGTCTGAACCTGCAATGCCTAAAATAAATACGGCAACCGCAGACAACCGTGATTTATCCAAGGAAAATCCATATTCCCAAGAGGAACTTTTCAGTGAAACACTGGCTAAAATATACGTAAAACAACACTTATACGACAAAGCAATTGCAACTTATATAAAATTAAGTTTGAAATATCCGGAAAAAAGTGTTTACTTTGCAAACCGAATCGAAAAAATAAAAGAGAACATTAATAATAAAGAGTAACTATGTACACTGCTATTTCTGTTTTGATATTCATTATCTGCATTCTATTGATATTGATTGTTTTGGTACAAAACTCCAAAGGCGGAGGATTGGCGTCTTCGTTTGCTTCCTCAAATCAGATCATGGGCGTAAGAAAAACCACCGATTTTCTGGAAAAAGCAACCTGGACATTGGCAGGAGGAATGATGATCCTCTGTGTTTTAGCTACATTTTTCATTCCGAGAGGTGAAGCCGGAAGTCAGTCTGCCATTCAGCAACAGATCAATGCCCAACCGATTCAGCAGCAAAGCATTCCGACTTTCCCGACAAACCCGGGTAATGACAATGCCGCTACCGATGAAGCTCCTGCACAGGAATAAAATCAGATTCTAAAGTATAAAGAGTGTCAGTATGTCAGTCATACTGACATTTTTTTTATTTCCCTGCCACAACCAAAAATCCTTTAAAAAAGTTATTATTCCTGTTTTTCCAAACTATCTGTCAACCACTTACGTTCATGTACTGCTAGAGTTTAAGCATTTCACCCTCCTTTGGCACAAAATATGATAAGACACAAGTGTTGTAACCTTAAAAAAGCTATAACCGTTGGAATACCGTAAAGTAATTAAAAATATATTATAAACTTTAAATTCAGAATATCATGACACTGAAAACCGTACTTAACAAAGTGATTGTTGAGCCTGTTGAAGCAGAAACAGTAACCAAAGGTGGTATTATCATTCCCGACACCGCTCAGGAAAAACCCCAAAAGGGAAAAGTCATCGCAACCGGTAAAGGCAAAGCTGACGAACCGATGGAAGTTAAAACAGGTGATATCGTTTTATTCGGTAAATACTCCGGTACAGAAGTTCATATTGACGATAAAAAATACCTGGTAATGAATCAGGGTGATATTTTGGCTATTTTATAAAATTGTCAAAATATCAAATTACAATTATTTGAACAAGATTTAAAAATTAATTATCATGGCAAAAGAAATAAAATTCAATATCGAAGCCCGCGACCTGATGAAAAAAGGGGTGGATGAACTGGCTAATGCAGTAAAAGTAACTCTCGGACCGAAAGGCCGGAATGTAGTGATCGAAAAGAAATTCGGAGCTCCGCACATTACCAAAGATGGTGTAAGCGTAGCGAAAGAAATTGAATTGGCTGATCCGTATGCAAACATCGGTGCTCAGATGGTGAAAGAGGTAGCCTCTAAAACCGGAGACGATGCAGGTGACGGTACGACCACCGCTACCATTCTGGCACAGTCTATCATTAATGTAGGTCTGAAAAACGTTACTGCCGGAGCCAATCCGATGGAATTGAAGAGAGGTATTGAAAAAGCTGTTGCCGCAGTTGTAAAACACCTGGAAGGTCAGAAAGAAGTGGTAGGTAACAATTTCGAAAAAATCCGTCAGGTAGGCCGTATCTCTGCCAATGGAGATGAAACAATCGGCAATCTGATCGCTGAAGCGATGGAAAAAGTAGGCATCGAAGGAGTTATCACTGTAGAAGAAGCCAAAGGAACTGAAACTGAAGTAAAAACTGTAGGCGGTATGCAGTTCGACCGGGGTTATATCTCTCCGTACTTCGTTACCGACAGCGAAAAAATGATTTGCGAATTCGAGAATCCGTACATTCTGCTGTATGACAAGAAGATTTCTTCTATGAAAGAACTGCTTCCTGTTCTGGAACCGGTGGCTCAATCCGGCCGTGCCCTGCTGATTATCGCAGAAGACGTGGAAAGCGAAGCTTTGGCAACCCTGGTAGTTAACCGTCTGAGAGGTTCTCTGAAGATTGCTGCTGTAAAAGCTCCGGGATTCGGCGACCGCCGGAAAGAAATGCTGGAAGACATCGCTATTCTGACCGGAGGTGTTGTGGCTTCTGAAGACAAAGGTATGAAGCTGGAAAACCTGACCATCGACATGCTGGGTCGTGCTGACAAAGTTACCATTGACAAAGAAAATACCACCATTGTAAAAGGTGCTGGTAAAAAAGAATTCATCCAGGAAAGAATAGAGCAGATCAAAAAACTGATCGAAAACTCTACTTCTGACTATGACAAAGAAAAACTGAAAGAACGTCTGGCCAAATTATCAGGTGGCGTAGCCGTACTTTATGTAGGTGCCGCTTCTGAAGTTGAAATGAAAGAGAAAAAAGACCGTATCGACGACGCTCTGCATGCCACCCGTGCTGCCAGTGAAGAAGGTATTGTTCCCGGAGGTGGTGTGGCATACATCCGCGCTCAGGCTGCTCTGGAAGGCCTGAAAGGTGAAACCGAAGACGAAACCACCGGTATCGAAATTATCAAACGTGCCATCGAAGAACCTCTGCGTCAGATTGCATTCAATGCAGGTGTAGAAGGTGCCGTTGTCGTACAGAAAGTACGCGAAGGTAAAGATGCTTTCGGTTACAATGCCCGTAAAGACATCTACGAAGACCTGAAGAAAGCCGGTGTGATCGATCCGAAGAAAGTAGCCCGCGTAGCTCTTGAAAACGCTGCTTCTATCGCCGGAATGTTCCTGACTACAGAATGTGTCCTGGTTGAAGAAAAGAAAGATGAACCTGCTATGCCCCCGATGGGTGGCGGAATGCCGGGAATGATGTAATAAACAAGAGAAAGCCTCCTTTTCAGGAGGTTTTCTTTTTTAATAATCATTTTAGAGGCGCAAATCAAGTCCCTAAAGCTTCAAGCAATCAAAATAGCTCCGGATTCAATAGCCGCTAAGGTTGTAACTCATATTCAAATTCGTAGGACACTACAAGTTTATCTCCTTCCGTTGCTTTTATTTTATTCACATATTCTCCTTTTGTCTCATAAGTGACATCATCATAATAATCTACTGTGGGTAAATGAGCTGTACGCTTTCCTGTAAGACCTGCCAAAAACGGAATTTCAAACTGAGGAGCACCAAAATAATCTGCCCTATATCCGAATGTTAACATATAGACAAATACATCCTGCCTGAAATTGTTCACCAGACTACCTTCCCCGTATTCGTATCCATCAGCTAAATTTATATTTCCATCCGTAATCTTCAACTGCAAACCAGTATACTCGATATATGTCAGATAACCGTCAGCATATTCCCAGTCTTCTTCATATAGTTCGTCCCAATCCATAAAACTGACATGATCAATATGTCCGTCCGTAAGTGTATAGTCGGCACATTCCTTATCACCGGCCATAATTTTCAGACCATTTTCCGAATAAATCAGAGAATAGGATTCAGGTTCATCCTGATTCAGCTTTTTGACAATGGAATTCACCCGGTTTTGTTCGTCATACCCGATAGTATAAATCGCCGTTTCGGAATTTCGTATATCCGATGCCACCACCTTCTTCAGCCGTTGCTGGGCCATGATATCCAGATTGGAAATGTGCCATTCCTCTACTTCCGGGATCGCATAGAAGAGGAAATAAGTTCCGGTTTTTATGTTATCAGGTATCCGGAGTTCAAGTCCGCTGCCATTTTCCAAATGTGTCAGGATTTCCAGCTCTGTTTGATCTCCTTCTTCCGATTCCAGAGAGACTTTACAATTATCGGCAAACCCTTCCCCTTTCAGGGTCAGTACTGCACCCCGCTCCACATAATCCGGCAGATCGAGATTTTTCAATGGACAGGCCGGAATCAGTCTGATATTCTGAATTTCCCATTCCTCTCCCTGTTTCAATACCAATTTATAAATGCCCGGACTCAACGTGGCAGGAATAGTTACCAATACTCCATACTCATTACGGCTCTTGACCGTCAACTCTGTACTCCCCCCTTTTTCATCTTTTAAATACAATTCAGAAGCACCGGTAAATCCGATCCCCAATACATTCAAATCTTCCCCCAATACAACTTCAGCCGGCACTGAGAGGTAATTTACCGGAATCCCGGGTCTCAGATCCTCGCCTTTATTTTCATCAGAACAGGACAAAAATGTCCACATCTGAGACATAACCAGTATGATTAAACATATTTTTTTCATAACTTTACTTTAAAGGTTTATACTCATCACTCCTTACTCTTAATCACAATATCCTGGCAATCTGCGGTTCCGAAAAATTTCTTCGCCACATTCTGAACTTTTACGGCATTGATTCTATCGATTACTTTTTCAAAGCCGGTCGGAGCATCCACATCTTTCCCGGTAGCCGCATAATATTGCAACGCCTGTGTCCAATGATCGATTCCCCGGTTGCGCAACATGCCTGCCCGTCCCTTTTTCATCGTCAGAATGGCATCTCCGACCTCATCTTCATTCACGCCGTCACGCATCAGTTTCCCGATCTGTTCATGCACCAGTTCCCGCATCCGGTCGCCCTTCTCCAGGGAAGTCTGGAAACTGATCCCCAGGAATTGCCAACGCTCAGGAACATTCCCGTATTCTGTACCGACATTCACTCCGTAAGCTCCACCCTGGTCTTCCCGGATATCCGATCGGTAACGGTCGGACAACACCATACTGATAATATCCATGCACAATTCCTCTTCGGGTTTCAATTTCAAGGCATTGCGGTATTCGATATTGACAATATATTTTTCGTCCGGTATGTGGGCTTCTATTGTTTCAGTAAGCGAACCTTTGCGCCGGAAGTCGTATTCCCGGGGTTTATCGATACGTCCGAAAGCCGGTAAACTTGCCAAATAACGGGCTGCAAGCTGCTGTGCTTCCTCCCGGCCAATATTTCCAACCAAGTAAAAAATAAAGTCTGAAACATCACCGAACCGGTCTTTATAAATCGCCACCATACGGTCGTAATCCATATCGTCATAAAAGCGATCATCGATTTTCCGGAGCCGGGGACTGTCGATCATCTTCAGTTTCTGCAACATTTCGGATATCGTATCATTAGCTGTAAGGGGAGTAGTGTCATAACGCATTTTTTGAAGGTAGACATATTTGTCAAAATCATCCCGGTCGAAGCGGGGTTTCTCCAAAATCAACCAGATCAGTTGGAACATCATCGCGGCATCCTGTTTTTCACAAATCCCCCTCACCCCCTCATCCGAATTGCCCAAACTTATACCCGCCATGACTGTGTGTCCTTTCATAATCTCTTCAAGCATCCGCCTGTCGTGCTTATACAAACCAGCGTGCAGCATCAGGCCGGTCAGTGCTGTTGCCGAAGGCAAATCTTTTTCTGCCAGCATGGCTTTCCCGCCCGGGCCTTTTCCGGTCAAACTGACTTCCGGTCCGTCTGTATCCGAATATTTGTAATATACTTTACAACCATTCGAAAGAGTCCATACATCAGCATCCAGTAGTTTTATCTTCTTCTCCCTGACTATTTTTCCCCCTTCCACTGTAAAATCCAGCAAGGGAACTGCTTGAATGGTAAAATCCAAAGGCTGAAGTTTCTCTTTTTTCACCTGCTGTATGATAGCCATAATTTCACCGGAAGCAGGAAATTCATATTTTTCATCATTACCGCGCATAATAAAAACCCAGTTATCCTCCGAATCATACCACGAAGCCACCCAATCTTGTAAGTCTTTCGGTGTCAGCTCCTCCAATATCTCACGCGAAAGGGAAATATCTTCCTCAATAGTCGTAATGGGCTTTCCTTCCAGAAAATTATTCTGGTAGATTTGTACGAAAACGTCATTCGGAACCTTATCCTTTTGTTCTTCAGTCGCTCTTACCCCTTTCATATACTCATCAATCTGTACCTTTAGCTCCTGTTTGTTCAACCCGAAACGGTTTACATTTTCGATCACCTCCAGAATCTCCCGCAAAGCCTCCTTCTCTTTGTGCGGATAAGCTTCGATATAAATACGAAAACGACTGTAATTCCGGACTAAGGAACCATAATCGACAGAAGTCAACAGAAAAGCCGGATCACGGGTATCATTGTAGGCCTGCAAATACTTCTGGAGAATTTGATTGTAGAATTGCCGGATCAGATTTTCCTTCATCATTTCCTTTGCTGTTGTGGGAACAGTTTCCTTCACCCGTTTCGTCAATACCATCGCAGGCTCTGTTTGTTCAGGATCAGATACCCGTCCATATAAAGGTTCCCGGTTGCCGGGAATTTCATATACCTCCCTTGGACGGAGATTTTCACGACGGGAAATTGAACCGAACAACTGCCGTATCTTTTCCTCTACACGGGCAACATCCACATCTCCGACAATTATGACAGCCTGAAGGTCGGGACGATAATAATCGTAATAATAGGCCCGTAATTCTGCGGGCGTAAAATTCTTCAACACCTCCAATGTACCGATGACATTGTGGACAGCATATTTGCTGTTATTGAATACCAAGGGAGCTGTTTTCTCATCGATACGAGCCTCCAGATTACGTCTGAGACGCCTTTCTTCAAAGATCACCCCTCTCTCTTTATCTATTTCCTCCGGTTTCAGTAGCAGAAAACCCGACCAATCTTTTAACACCACCAGGCAGGAATCTGCCAATCCCTTTTCCCGGAGCGGTACACTGTTAATATAGTATACTGTCTCATCTTGCCCTGTCTGGGCATTAAAATTGCGGATTCCCCGGCGTTCGAGAAAATGCGGAATCCCTTCCGGAAAACTTTCACTCCCATTGAAAGCCATATGTTCCAGAAAATGAGCCAGTCCATTCTGACGGGCATTCTCCATTAGTGCTCCCACATTTTGCACCAAATAAAAATCGGCACGTCCTTTCGAAGTTCCATTATGGCGGATGTAATAAGTCAATCCGTTCGCAAGTTTCCCATGCCGGAATAATGTTGTTGAATCCTGAGCTTCGGCAAAACTGCAAACAAATAACAATAGTATAAACGCTATTTTTCTCATAATCCTGTTCTTAAATTTCTCAATTCTGTTTATTCAGAAGTCCACGGATCGTCTGTTGAAGCCGGCTCATTGCCATAGGGTCAGGAATCTGTGCACTTTCGAGAAAGGCTTGGTTATAACTCTGTTTGGCCTTTTCTTCCTCGCCAGTATTTTCCAAACATTGTCCTAACATGATGAGCAGACGGGTTCTTAATTCCGGGTCAGGATTCTTTTCAAGGGCTTTTCCGATCCAGGGAATCGACTTTTCAAACCCCAGAGGAGGGATTTTTCCGGCATAAGCCATGGCCATATCTTCCAAAGGCTGGGTATAGTCGTTCAGATCCGCCTGTTCCCCCTTGCCTACAAAATATTTGTCCATATTTTCAAAAAAGGCTTGTAGCTCATGCCGGTATAAAGCGTAGGTCGCATCTGCCAAAAGCGTAATCGCATCCAATACAGAAAGCTGTCCAAAAGAGAAACCTGCATAGGCCTCTTTTAAGTCGCCATCCACCCTGCCCAAACGTTCCCGATAGGCTTTGTCACCTTTTTTACAAAGCTCAATAATATAGCCGTTATTCATGGCTATCAGATATTGGGCCACTTCGTCACGTCCCACCACATGGGCATATTCATCAAAATTCGCCGCAACAAAATCAAATACGGCATCCTCTTTTGAAGTTGAGGGATGATACAAAGTCAGCAGCATAAAATCGGTTGTGTCGATCATATGCTTCAGCTTTTTATTTTTCAGATAGTCCGAAAAAATTCCATCTATCCGGTTTTGCCACTTTTGCCGTTCCATTCCTTGCTGCCTGTCCATAAACACAGGGGCTTCAAGCAGAAGTCGCTGTTGTAGCTCCAAATCTTTTTTGTTTTGTTTGTAACGATCGTAAATCTGACTAAAACTCATGATTTCTCTCCGGGCTATTCTGGCTTCATGGATCAAGCCCTCAGGCGATGCGATCCCTTCCAGACGATGTATTTCCTTTCCGTCTGCTGAAAGAAAAAGCATTGCAGGCAAAGCTTTTACCCCATATTGTTTTCCCAACGGCTGATTTTCTTTCTCCTCTAGGTTTAACTGGATACAGACAAAATGCGAATTGAAATATTCCCCGACCCCGGGTTGGGGAAATATTTTCTCCGCCATCAACCTACAAGGCCCGCACCAACCGGCCCAAAAATCCACAAAGACATCCTTCTTTTCTGCTTCTGCTTTTTTAAAAGCTTCCTCCAACGTCCCCTGAAAAAACTGAATCTGAGCGGTTGCCGGGAACACAAGCGTTCCCAGCAATAATATCAAGACTATATTTTTCATTTTATTTATTTTTCATTTCGTGATCACAAATGTAAAAGCATCCGGAAATACCTTTTCCCTCTCTTCATTATGTACCCTGACAGTCACCACATATTCACCCGCCGGAACATTGGCTACCACCTCCTGTTTGACAGAAATACGCCCGCCTCCGATAATTTCCGTATAGTCCATAAACTTCTCTACAGCCTCTGGATCAGGTCCTTTTGTCCGGACAATCTCATAAATCAAAGGTTCGGTCCCTTCCACTCCTTCTATTTCAGGCGTCACCCAGGGAACTTCAAACCTAAGCATATATTCTAGCTTTTCGATCTGTTCTTCTAAAACCGCAAAGGCAGGGATTCCCAATTCATAGGCATAATTGTCCAAGGCTTTCTCTGCTTTCTGCAAGTCAATCAAAGACGCATTCCAAACGTTTCTTAATTCATCCTCCCTAGGGATCAACTGATCCTCTAATTTTTCCTGTAACTCTTTCACCAATTGAATATCTGCTTCATCTTTCGAATCTTCCAGGCGGGTAATCGAATCACGCACGCTTTTCACTGTATCCGAAAAAAGTTCTTTGTTTTTCTGCATAGCCTCGGCTATTTCCTTCTTCTGATCATACTCCGCTTTCAAAGGTGATTCACTAAAGAGTACTTTTTTTTCCTGTAATTCCTGAATTCTCACCGGAATATCGTAAATCTCCATTTTA
>CAJMQA010000135.1 GCA_905215395.1 uncultured bacterium
ATGGAAGCGCTGGGGATGGAATAAAAATCCACGACAAATAACCGGAGTATGATGGCCAGAAGAAGAGAGAGAACAATGGCAGTCAGATATTGGAATATGGTTTTTATGGTCTTTTTCATAATTTTTAATTGCTGCTATAATCTGATGTCCAGTTTCGCAAATATTCCTTCATTTCGGCTTTTATTTCTTCGATGGCAGGGGATATCACCTTGGGGTTTTGGGTGATCAGCCGTTGGGCTGTTATGATTCCTTTTTCGGGTTGACCGCTGTGAAAATAGAGTTGGGCTAACAAATATAGGGGATAGAGACGGTGAGGAATCATATTGTGGGCGTGAAGGAAACATTTTTCAGCTTCCTGATAGAGCCCCATCGCCTGGTAATTTTTTCCCATGATGTTCCAGAACATTGGGTCGGCACTGAATTTGGCGCCTTCTTTGAGTATCAGATTGCTTTCTTTGTAGAATCTGGTTTTTGAGAGACATTGTCCGAGTTCATACAGGAATTGAGGTTCGTCACATAAGGGGCGGTATAGTTGCCGGTAATTATTTACGGTTTCATCATAGATGTCCATATTATAATAAGTCTGTTCTTCCAACCATTGTATTTTTGCCTTTTGTCTTTGTTTCCATTCTTTGCTATAGTGTACCAAAGGGATCACAAGAATCAGGAGGATCAGGCCAGTAAAAAGACTTTGCTGCTTTTGGGATGGTTGTGTGGAAGTATTGGTCAATGCTAGCAGGATTACAAATAAGATATTTAATTGTAAGACGCTGAACGGATATGAAAAACAAGCAAAAGTAAGGAAGGAGATCAGACTACCGGCCAGACCCGGCTGTCTGTTTTTTAGAGTATTGCGGAAGGCTGAAACAATAAGTCCGAGAAATAGGAAAAATCCGATGAATCCGTTTTCCGCTGTAATTTGCAGAAATTCGTTAAAGCCGTATTCCGGGCTTCCAGCCACATATTGTTCCTGGGTAGTAGCGTTTGCTGTCGCAAAATACCGGGCTTGTGCTTGTCCGTATGCTCCGGCAAAATTTCCGGGACCGACACCTGTCAGAGGATGTTCTGAAATGATATGGGTGGTTATTTTCCACATGAGTAAGCGGCCGTCGGCAGAATTTTTTTTCATTTGGTACAGTCCTGTTCCTGCTACCAGCAACAATATAATCAGAAAGAAAGCGGAAAGTAGAACTGCTTTACGGTGACGGTAATAGTAAATTTTGAACCGCCTGTTTAATTTATAGTGACAGGTCATGATAATAGTTGTGCCGGCAATGGTTGCCAGCCAGCTAGCCCGACTCATTCCGGCAGGAAGGATAGTCAGAGCCAGGAATACATAGATCCAGGAAATATATTTACTGATGGCATGGAGTAATATATTCCTTCCGGCCGGGTTTAGAATAGTATAAGTGGCAATGGGAATAAGAACAGCCAGAAAGCCGGAATAGGGACCGGGATTTTGGAAGGTTCCGGTGATTTTATACAGGTTATTATTGGATTCACAGAAGTTGTACAACTGGAGCCATCCGTAAGTAGCTTCATTTATACCCCAGAGCAGAAGTAGCAGAGGGATTATTTTCTGCAGGATCGGTTGTACACTTTGCAAAAATCTGATCAGAAAATAGACAGATAGGGCTCCGGTCAGATAAAAGAGTAGATAGGTGCTGAGGGTAGAATGAAAACAATAATTTATAGATATATATTCTATTAATATGCAGAAAAACAAGTCATTGCGAATAGATGAATATTTAAAGATATTCATGATTTCAATGGTTTAGATGAAAAATGGATAATAAAAAGTGGGAGAAACAGGACGATTTCGTATGCTTAGCTTGGGTAAAGATTGTATCGTCCCATTCTCCCGGGGATGAATATCGGCTTTATTTTATGGGAAACGAGTTGAAAAAAATATTTATTCGATGACGCTTCCGCATAGTTTTAAATTAACTTTGTTTTCCTGCACATTGCAGAGTACTTCAATGGTTTTATTAAATCTTCCCAGTGAGTCCGGAGTAAAGGTGACTTTGATTTTACCGCAGGTTCCGGGTTGCACCGGATCCTTACTCCATTTTACTGAGGAACATCCGCTAGAGGTATGTATGTCATAAATTAGCAGGGGAAAAGCACCGGTATTGATAAAACGGAAAATAGCTTTATGCTCAGAACCGTACTTTATTTCTCCCAGCTGTAGAGAATCCCGTTCAAAATGTATGGCAGTCAGATTTGCCTTTAATGTTTCATAATCATAGATGGGACGGCCAAAGGCGTACCAGGCGACCAGAGAACAAAGGGTGACAGCTGAAGTTGTGAAAAGGATTTCTATTTTCTTCATGACTAAAGGCTAAGGGGTTGCCGGTCAAATTCCCGGCAACCCGGTAAATCAATCCAAATTTACAGTAATAATTTCTGCCTGAGTATTTTGGTGTGCGAGACCATAAATGGTATTGGTTACTTCATCGTAACTGATAGAAGAACAGCTTTCCGGCAGATGATAAGTGCGGATATGTGTTCCGTTCCAGTCAAAAACCAGGATGATGTTTCCTTTATCGACGTTTCCTTTGTACTTGTGGTAAGTGCGGCCGGAATACAGAGCAAAGATATGATTTTCCGAAGTGGTCAGATCGCAAAAGCCAAATAAGTTGTTCCGGGTGTATGCCACCGGGTACCACATCCCTCTGCCCCGGGGGCGTTTGTGTTGAAACACTACGCCCGGACGGTTCAGATGGACTTCATTGATACGGGTCAGGCGATTCCCTTCAATATTACAGATATCCAGACATCCATATTGCATATTGGCGCAGGCTATCCTTGTATTGGACTGATTTACGGCCAGACAATTACTGGCATAAAAGACAGCCTTCAGGGTGTCGTTTAAGGTGGGGTCGGCACATTCCGGATAAGCGACACTGAAGTTGTCAGTTTTACTCACAGGATCGGTGGTACGATAACGTCCCTGAGTATAGATCCCGGTGGAGATAAACTGATTTCCTGCCCGTATAGCGCCCAGCGGTTTTTTCCCTCCGATGAAAAGGTCGGTGAACATCGGCACATAATCCGGCTGGGCATATTGGGTAAGATCGATCTCTACAAGACGGCCTGTTCCGAAATCCAGAGAAGATACAATGTTCCCGTTCTGATTCAGATTCAGGTAATACATTCCTTCATTTGCTCCCCTTCCGGCCGGAACTAAACGTTTCAGGTTACCGGTATGGTGGTTGTAAATAGCAAAACGATATTTGCTACTTGGGGTCAGAATGACATACAAAGAGTCTTTCCGGACGATCCTGGTCGGGTTGATGATTCCCAGATCATTGAGATTCAGGTTGTCAGTCCTGGAGATATGTAATGAACTGGCCCGGGTATTTACCAGGGGCGTAATTTCTTCGGCAATTTCCGGTTCTGCCTGGCAGGCGGCGAAGAATAGGGCTAGAAATAAATAGAATATCTTTTTCATAGATTTGGGTTAGGTCGTAAGCCTGGTAGGTCACCTATTATACCATTTTCATCAATACCTGTACAAATATATCCACTCTTAATACATGTCGGTTTTACAGTTCCCCCGCCTTCACTCTGAGCCAGGGCCTCTGTATTGTTAAAAGTCAAAATTGTTTCTGAATCATCACCAGAAACCACCACATTAATAAATAGGGCAGATAGAAGTACACCTATTCCGAGCAAAATAGCTTTTTTCTTTTTCATTTTAATATTCCTTTGTTTTACGGGACAAACTTAAAGAAGATTTGTATTTTTGTGAAGAAACGAATGTTCTATAATATACCCAAATCAAAAAAAGATGAGAGAAGGGATGAAAATCGTCGGTATTTTATCCGTCGTACTGTTGATATGTGTATTGGTAGGTCAAACCATATGGTTATGCAAGATAAGAGAAATTAAAGTTGGGGAATTTCGTAATAAAGGTACTTTCATTTAGTAGAGACTGTTGGACGTTTTTTGGACGAAGAATTTGTATCCAATGTTTTAAATTTTAGCTGTGGATTGGATTCTGAAGAGAAAACTTTTATCTGGGACGGAGGTAAGAAGAGTGTAGAAATTTCTTCAATGAAAATGTATCGTGAAATGACGCGATTAGTATTCTATGATTATTTATACAGGAATAATTGTTTAAATTTAAGAAAAATAGATTCATTATATAGCCTCTGTTTACAGGAAAAAGGAATTTATGAATCTCCGGTATTGATGCTTTGGGATAATTCGACCCAAGAGACTTTGATGGCCACTGATACGCTTCAGTCCTTTCGGAAGCAATTGTTTACTCAGCCCGTAAAGGTGGGATATGAGTGTAAACATCAATTGGTGGCTGCATTTCGTGAGCCTTTGATTTTTCGGTCGATGATTTGGCATCTGGCGTGGGAAGGTGTATTTCTGATCGGTTTTATTTGGTGTCTGACCTGGCAATGGAAGATGATGCGGATGACATGGCGGAGTGCTAAGGTGCAGACGATGGGGATTGCTCATCTGGAGCATGAATTGAAAAAGCCTTTGGCTGCAATTATTTCGGCAGTGAGTGGAATTGTAAACCGGGAGAACCGGGAGTTGTCGGAAGTTCAGGAGTTGAAGTTGCAGATAGTAATGGCCAGTTTACGGAAAATGGCAGATGTGACGGATACTATGCTGGCTGCTTTGAAAATTTCTGATTTAGAGTTGGAAAGAACTCCGCTGGATATCCGGAAAGAGATGGATTTGACTCTGGAGATGTTCCGGATATTGCGGCCGCATGCACGGGTAGATATTCAGATTGCCGAAGGTATAGAAAGACCACTGCTGGATATGGTGTATTTCAATTACCTGGTCATTAATTTGATAGATAATGGAATTAAATATAGCGGGGATGCTCCTGAAGTGAAAGTGGTTTTTGAAAAGATCGGAACGAATTGGAGATTGACGGTTACAGATAATGGAATCGGAATGTCTCCCAGAGTATTAAAACGGATTTTCCGGCAGTTTTACCGGGTAAAGGATAAAAGGGTGGCTGATAAAACTGGTTTCGGTTTGGGATTGGCTTTTGTGAAAAAGGTTGTGGATGCTTATGGTGGAGAAATCCGGGTAGAGAGCCGCCCTGGAGTGGGAAGCCGTTTTATCATCCTGTTACCTGAGAATGTTTAAATTCAATAAAATATAGATGGATAGGATTAAAGTTTTATATGCTGAAGATTATGCCTTGACCAGGCTGGAGGTAAGGGAAAGACTTGAGGCGAAAGGATGGGAAGTGGTAGAGGCTGTTGATGGAATAGAAGCTTTTGAAAAGTATAAGCAATGTAATCCGGATATTATCATTCTGGATATAGATATGCCAAGACGTTCCGGCTTGGAGGTTTTGCAGCTGATCCGGGCGCATGATTTGCAAACTCCTGTTGTGGTATATAGCTCTCTTGCAAAAGAGGAGGATCTGAAAGCCGGTTTACTGAATGGAGCAAAAGTTTATGTAATCAAAAATTATAGTGTAGATATTCTTCTGATGCAATTGGAGAATCTGCTTCAGGATAAGAAGTCGGAGGTGATGACTTTGACAACAGGTGTTACCTATGATTTTGTTTCTCATGAGTTGAAAATCGGAGAAAATACTGTAAAATTAAGTATGCTTGAAAGCAGAGTGTTTGCTGTTTTATGCAGGAATAAAAACAAATTGTCCAGAAGGGATCTGCTTTTACAGATAGGATGGGACAGTAGTGAACTCCATTATCAATTTCAGTTAAACAAGGTGATCGCCAAGCTTAGAAAACTACTGGAGAATGTTCATACGCTCCGGATTGTCATGGACAGGGGAAACGGTTATTGGCTGAAAGAATTATAGAAAGCATCTATTGTTTTAAGACCTGGAGGTAAAGGTCCCGTATATCGGGACTATTTACCGGATTTCCGATTAGCATCACCCGGTTGTCGGAATCGAGCAGGAAGGTTCGGAAACTTTCCTTTTCAGGGAACTGGTTCAGTTGCATCATTTGTCCTCTACGATCATAAAAAAAAGGGATGTCGCATTTATTGATCCATTGCAGGGTTTCCAGCTCCTCATATTGTTCTGCCCAGGCTATAAATATATAGCTTACATCGAGCTGAAGGCTGTCAGTTTGGTGTTTTAGTTGTTGCCATCCGTATAACTGCATTTTACACTCTGTACAACCACTGGTATCTGTGAAATTCAGAATTTTATATTTTGCATCCCAGATTTCGGGGCAATTGGTATCACGTCCGAAAATATGAGCCTCCAGCTGATCCGGAAAAAGGATTTCCTTATTACTCCATGCTTTGACAAGCCTGTTGATTTCTTTTTTCTTGGTATTACAGGAAGAAACAGTCAGGAAAAGGAGGAGCAGGAAAAGTGATACTTTCATAAATACAGTTTTAGTCTGGCACAAAAGTATTAAAAACAGTTGAAATGGACAATACGTTTAGAATGATGGCAACAGGAAAACCGGCATTTTATCGATACTATCTATCTGCTTATCAATAAATAATATTTGACAGTAGTTATTTAATTCCTTAAATTTATATCAGAAAGAAAACAGAGTTCCGGTGAATATTCATTGAACCTGTTGTAGAAAATTCACGTAGAATCTGATAATAAGTTATAAATTAAAAAAAAGGAATTATGGAAACCGGAAAAATGCGAATCGGAAAACTGTTTTTCTTTATCTGCCTGATGGGACTGATGCATGAATCTGCGGCGGCACAGTCCGGGGCTAAAAAGAGTATGACATTAAAAAGCAATGAAATGAAACAGTTTACTTTACCCGAATTGCCATATAGTGCTGATGCACTGGCTCCTGTGATTAGCAAAAATACAATTGACTATCATTATGGGAAACATTTACAAACGTATATCAACAATCTGAACAATCTGATTGCCGGTACTGATCTGGAAGGTCTGGATCTGGAGACGATTGTCAGGAATTCCGATGGGGCAACGTTTAACAATGCTGCTCAGGCCTGGAATCATACTTTGTATTTCAATACCTTTTCCCCGAATGCGAAACAGCAACCGACAGGTGAGTTGTTACAGGCGATAGAGAAGGAATGGGGATCATTTGAGCAGTTTAAGAAAGAGTTTACAGCAGCCGGAAATTCGATTTTCGGTTCCGGTTGGGTCTGGCTGGCACAGACACCGGAGGGTAAATTGGTGATCCTCAAGGAGAGCAATGCCGGCAATCCCTTGACCAAAGGTTATACTCCTTTGTTAGGTATAGATGTATGGGAACACTCTTATTACCTGGATTACCAGAATCGCCGGGCAGATCATCTGAATGCCCTGTGGACCATTATTGACTGGGGAACGATAGAACCGAGGTATACCCCTATACCGGTGAAGTCAAAACGATAAGGTATGAAACACACGATATGGATCATGATCATCCTGATGGGTTGGGGATGTGCAGGACGCGCACAGAAAAAGGCCGATCAGCGTGTAACTAAACAGATAACGGATATGAAAGATCAGAAGGAAATTTATTTGGCAGGAGGATGTTTCTGGGGAACAGAGCATTTCATGAAACAGATACGGGGAGTGGAAAGTACACAGGTGGGATATGCCAACGGAAAAATCCAGAATCCGACCTATCAGCAGGTATGCAGTGGAAATACAGGATTTGCAGAGACTGTGAAAGTGACCTATGATCCGAAGGAGGTCAAATTGGGATTACTGCTCGAGCTTTATTTCAAGACCATTGATCCGACCAGCCTGAACCGTCAGGGAAATGACCGGGGTACTCAGTACCGTACAGGGATTTTCTATACGGATACGACGGATCTCCCGGTGATTGAAAAGGCGGTGGCGGAGTTACAGAAAGAATACCGGGAAGCCGTTGTTGTAGAGGTAAAACCCTTGACGAACTTTTATCCGGCCGAAGGCTACCATCAGGATTATCTGGATAAAAATCCCGGAGGTTATTGCCATATCAATCCGGTTTTGTTTGAGCTGGCGCGTAAGGCTAATCCCCGGTCTCCGGTTTATACCAAGCCAGACGATGCAACTTTAAAAGCCCGTCTGACTGCGGAACAATATGCCGTTACTCAGAAAAATGCCACCGAACCGCCTTTCCAGAATGAATATTGGAATGAACGCCGGGAGGGTATTTATGTAGATATTACTACCGGAGAGCCCTTGTTTATCTCTACCGATAAATTTGATTCCGGATGCGGATGGCCTAGTTTTTCCCGTCCGATTACTAAAGGTCTGATTGAGGAAAAAATAGATACTTCCCATGGGATGACACGGATGGAAGTACGGAGTAAAACGGGGAATGCCCATCTGGGACATGTGTTTACCGACGGTCCCCGGGATAAAGGTGGCTTACGGTATTGTATCAATAGCGCTTCCCTGCGGTTTATACCCAAGGATCAGATGAAGGCGGAAGGGTATGGAGATTACCTGTCTTTGCTGGAGAAAAAATAAAAGGTTACTTGTGTAATCTGAAAATAACGGACGGGATATTGGTGGATAGGGAACTGAAGATAAACAAAGAGGTGTTTAACACCTCTTTGTTTTATAAATTTGCTATATCTACTTCAATAGCTGCCGGATAAATTCTTTCCGGATCAAAGAAGGTGGCACAACTATTTACCATATGTTTGAGTTCGGGTTTTACGATTCCCTGAAAAGCTTTTTTACCGTTAACTGTTAGTGTAACTTTTTTGCTCAGATCTACTAATTGTTCGTTCAGATAAATCACTATTTTCCCTTTGGTTGCTGCTTGGTAGCTTTTTTCCGATTTCAGCTCGATTCCCCAGTTGGGATCAATTTCAGTGGCTTTATAGGTCACTATATCTACTTTTAGGGAAATATCATTTCCATTTATATTCATTTCATAGTAAGTTCTGGACTTGTCGTTATCGTTCGAACGTTCTTTGACAGCCAGATTATAAAATCCTTTGCGGTAAATTCCGTCCATTTCGAAATTCTCCCAGCTGACAGCTTTCGGATAAGGATTGCGTGTATATTGTTTTAACCAGGGAGTGGTGAGCTTATAATCGATACCATGTCCCATACCGGGGATCAGTTCGATGCGGTGGATGAATTTTCCGGGATTCAGTTTCTGTAATCTTTCAAATTCGTCTT
>CAJMQA010000136.1 GCA_905215395.1 uncultured bacterium
TGTATTCCCGCAGGAAAAAATGGGTGATTTTATGAATCCGAAATTTATCTGTGTCAAATACGATATGGAAAAAGGCGAAGGGCCTGAAATTGCTAAAAAATTCGGAGTCCGGGCTTATCCTACTTTTGTCATGTTGAAACCGGATGGTTCCCTCCAGCATATTATGGTTGGCGGTGGAGAAGCTGACAAATTTATCGAAAGACTCAATGAGGGACTCGATGATACGAAAGCTTTTGGTGCGTTGGATGCTAAATATAAAGATGGAGAACGGGACAAAGCATTTATGGTTCAGTATGTAAAATGTTTATCCAAACTGTATTCTCCTGAAGCTCCGAAAGTAGCTGTTGAATTATACGGCTTATTGAATGATGATGAAAAAGTAAGCAATGACTATTGGTTCCTTTTTGAAAATAGTGAACTTGCTCCTGACGGATCTGAAGCTGCCAAATATTTAGTAGCCAATCGTGGAAAATTCAATCAGAGTATAGGTAAAGAAAAAGTGGATAAACGTTTGTCCCAGGAATTCGAACAGAAATTGATGATGATTATGTACGGACGGGATACAAAAACTACAGCTAAAGAGCTGGATCAGATGAAAAAAGACATCACAGCCCTGAAACTGGATAACGGAAAATCTTTATTGTCACAAGTTAATATCGCTAAAGCTGTTTTGGCTGACAAACCGGATCAGCTGATAACTGTTTGTGAGAAAGAGTTGAACCAGATACCGGCAGAAGAATTTCCGTACTTTATGCTTGTTTATAAAGCAAAAGAGAAAGCAACTCCTGCACAAATGGCCCGTTGGATCAAATTGGGTAAGAAAGTAGTGGCTAAAGCTCAGGATCCAAAATTCAAAGAAGGTATGGAACAGTTTGTGAATGGACTGTCTGAAAAGAAATAACCTTACTGGAAGAATTTCTGTCTTTCAGAATCCGGAAAGAAGGTGTCCAAAAGCATTTTGTCCGGAGCAATAAAAATTTTTGTTCTGATTAAATAAAAATTATTATCCCGTCCGATTTTTATTGGACGGGATAATTTTGTCTGATAGAAATACTCTATATTTGTCTTGGTAAATTGTTTTTCATGGACGTAGTGAGCCCGGGAAATCTAAATGAGAAAGAGTTCAAACAGCAGTTTGAGGCTTATTTTAAACAATATTTTAAACGATTGTGTTTCCATGCCATGAGTTTTGTAAAAGACGATGAAGTGGCAAGGGATATTGTACATGATGTTTTTCTCTCCTTTTGGAATCACCGCTCTACGATCGATATTTCACAACCTGTCTACCCATACCTGCTTCGCCTGACCCGGAATTGCGCCCTGGATTATCTGTCCCATCTCAAAGTCGTGTCCCGACATGAAGAGCAACAGGTCAGAAATAATAGCTGGATTGTAGAGCCCGATTATGATGAGCATGAGGAATTGATCCAGACCATTATGCACAAAATCAATGCTCTGCCGGATCGTTGCGGGGAAGTGATGCGGTTGTGCTTTGTTGAATGTAAAAAATACAAAGAAATTGCCGAATTGCTGAATATTTCTGTAAATACGGTAAAAACTCATATCTCAATGGGATTGAGGATATTACGTGATGAATTTCCGGCTTCTATTCTCTTCCTGCTTCTGTCCCGGGTAAAAAAATTTTAAAAAATACGTTTTTTTTATCACCCATTTTTCTTTTGTCGCCGTGTATATAATAGTTGAGTCCAAAACTATATAATGGGATTTTATGGAATGGGATGAAAATGATATAGAATATGTCATCCGGCATTTGGATGCTCCGGAATCTTTGATGGACGAAGAGTTTATCGAATGGCTTGAGGTAAAGGAACATCAGGAGCTTTTCGAACTGTTGTTGAATCAGCGGGAAGCTTTTCTGCGTTTCGAAGACCGGGGGAATATAGACGTCGAGGCAGAGTATCGGCGTTTCCTGCCAAAACTGAAAGTCCGGAAACGGATTTTTTATTGGGGATGGAGAGTGGCTGCTGTTTTGGTGCTGGCAACAGCTGCATGGTTGCTTGTTCCGAAAGCTGATATTGTTCCGGAAGCGATGTTATCGGCTACCTATGAAGGCAAGAAGACTGCAGAATTGATCTTGGCGGACGGGAAGTCTGTCAGACTGGAAAATAACAATGTTGAATTTCAGGATCAGAATGGCGTATGGGTAGTCAATGACAGTACCCGGCAATTGGAATACCGCCACGATACACTGAAAGAAGGTGGTCGTAAAAAAGAGTTGACCTATAATACGCTGCGTATTCCTGCCGGAGCCGATTATGTGGTGCGGCTGTCTGACGGTACCAGGGTACATTTGAATTGTGAAAGTGAATTCCGTTTTCCTGTTGTCTTTGCAGAGAATGAACGGAAGGTGTATCTGGATGGAGAAGCTTTCTTTGAAGTTGAGAAATCTTCCACGTGGCCTTTTATTGTGGTCACCGATAAAATGAAGATACAGGTTACGGGTACCAGGTTCAATGTGAAATCGTACAAACAGGAAAATGTTGTTGCTACTACACTGGTATCCGGTTCTGTGGAAGTAGAATCAGAAGGATTTGTAAAAACACCTGTCCGGCTGACCCCGGCTCAGCAGTTCAGATTGGACAAGTCTACCGGATATTCGGAGGTAAAAGAGGTGGATGTGCGGTTGTATACAGCTTGGACAGAAGGAATGTTTGTTTTTAAGAACCAGCGTTTGGAGGATGTTATGGAGATGCTTGCCCGTTGGTATTCTGTCGAAGTTTTCTATGTCAATCCTTCAGTGAAAGATCTGCGTTTGTCGGCAAATTTAGGACGGTATGAACATATCGATTCATTATTACAGATTATTCAGCAAGTGAATAAGATAAAAATAGAACGTCGTGGGAGTGTGATCACATTAGATTGGAAATAGACCTAAAAAAGACCGGAGCCTGCTACCAACATTTTCCGGTCCTTGATTAATTAATAACAAAGTAAAACTTAACCAATTACAAAAGTATGAAGAAAAAACGAAACGGCGTTTTCTCTTTACCGGGAAAATGGACGGAAATTTTATTGTGTATGAAATTGACATTAATGCTGTTTCTGTGTGTGATAACGCAGGCTTTTGCCTCGGTGGATGCGCAAACAATCAGTTTGAAAAAACAGGATGCTTCTTTGGAAGAGATTATTTGGGAATTGAAAGAGAAAACCAGCATGGTATTTCTCTACAGTGATGAGGACATCTCTTCGGTGAAAGGAATCACGATCAATGTAAAGGATATCGCGATTGATGATATTTTGACAAAATGTCTGGAGGGTACAAACCTGAATTATGTCAAAACAAACAATGCCATTATCATCAGACGTTCAGAATTAGCTACGGGCCTGCCTCAGGTGAAGGGGAAAAAGGTCACCGGAAAGGTCACGGATTCGAAGAATGAGTCTTTGCCTGGTGTGGGAATTCTGATTGAAGGGACAACCCTGGGAACGACCACAGACATGAATGGTACTTATACACTGGAATGTCCGGACCGTAAAGATTTGACACTGATTTTCTCCTTTGTTGGTATGAAAACCCGTAAGGAAGTGGTGGCCGATCGTTCTGTAATCAATGTGGCTTTGGAAGAAGAGTTGCAGGAAATGGAAGAGGTGGTAGTTACCGGTATTTTCACCCGTAAAAAAGAGAGTTTTACAGGTTCAACTGCAACTTTTAAGAAAGAGGATCTGAAAATGGTGGGAGCGCAGAATGTCATCCAGAGTTTGAAAACCCTGGACCCCTCTTTTGTCATTATGGAAAATAATGAGTATGGTTCTGACCCGAACAGATTACCGGATATTGAAATCCGTGGAAAGAGTAGTATTGTGGGTTTGAAAGAACAGTACGATACCGACCCGAACCAACCTCTCTTTATTCTGGATGGTTTTGAAACTACCCTGAAGACGGTCGTGGACTTGAATATGGACCGGGTGGCCTCTGTAACGATTTTGAAGGATGCTGCTTCGACAGCCCTGTATGGTTCAAAAGCAGCCAACGGGGTTGTGGTCATCGAGACCAAACAGCCGGAACCGGGAACTTTCCGGGTGACTTACAGTGGTAATTTCTCTTTATCTATTCCGGATCTGAGTGATTATAATCTGATGAATGCCCGGGAAAAACTGCTGTTTGAACAGAAAGCCGGTTATTATACTTCCCTGTATACCAGTGATGCCCGGGAGCAGCTTTTTCTGGACAGCCTTTACAACGTTCATATGTCGAATGTGGCGAGGGGGGTAAATACCTATTGGATGAGTGAACCGTTGCGGGTTGCCTTGGTACATAAGCACAATGTTTATGCAGAGGGAGGGGATGAGGCTGTGCGTTACGGTTTGGGCGTGACTTACAACGGAACAAACGGTGTGATGGAGCAATCCGGGAATGACCTGATCGGAACAAATTTTGACCTGACCTACCGGAAAGGCCAGTTCCGTTTCTACAATAAATTGTCGTTTGATTACACCAAAAAGGAAAATCCGACAGTTGACTTTTCAGAGTATGCTAAAGCAAATCCCTATTTTGAGAAAAGAAATGCAGATGGAAGCGTGAGCCGTTATCTGGAAGAATATTATACGGTTAATCAGCAGCATTATACGATCGAAAATCCTTTGTACAATGCCAGTCTGAATAGTTTTGACGAGGGTAAGAAAGTCAATTTTGTCAATAATTTCAATGCAGAATGGCGGCCGGTACAGGCGATTATGATTCGTGCCCGCATCGGACTCGGGAAAGCAGTGGAAAAAGCGGATAAGTTCCTTTCTCCTTCACATACTTCTTTTGACTCCAAGCCTAAAAATCAGAAAGGACGTTACACTTCAATTCAGGCGGATACCTGGTATTATGACGGGGATTTTACCTTTACTTTCGGTAAACTTTTCCGGGAAGTACATCAGGTAAATGCTGTTTTGGGAACGAATTTCCGTTCTACCGAAGTAAAAAATGAAGAATATGAAGCTGTCGGTTTTCCCTCCGGTAATTTTACCCGTCCCTCTTTTGCTACGGGTTTTCCCGATGGCAGTAAACCGACTTATACAGAGACGGTAACCCGTTCGAATAGCTTTTATTTTAACTTTGGGTATGCATATGACAATCGGTATCTGCTGGATGCCAATATCCGCCTGGACGGAGCCTCTGTTTTCGGAAGCAACAAACAGTATACCGAAACCTGGGCTGTCGGTTTGGCCTGGAATATGCAGAATGAGTCTTTCCTGAGAGATGTAGAATGGATCGGGCTGGCAAAATTCAGAGCTTCTATCGGAAATCCGGGGAATCAGAATTTCCAGTCTTACCAGTCTTTTACGACTTATTCGTTCAACAACTGGAATACCAATAATTTTGGAACCAGTATGATTATAGATGCTTTGGGAAATCCGGATTTGAAATGGCAAAAAACGCTGGATAAAAATATCGGGGCTGACTTGTCATTCTTGAATAACCGCCTGAATGTCAATTTTGATTATTATCAGAAAAAAACAGATCCTCTGTTAGCTGTCATCAGTGTACCTTCTTCAGTCGGAACGAAGACGATCACGACCAATATGGGCGAACAGCTGACCAAAGGGTATAGTGGTACAATCAAATATTCCCCGATCTATCGTCCGCAAGATGGTATCAACTGGACGTTGAGCCTGAACTTCCGTCACCAGAAGGCAGAGTACCGGAATATCGGAAACAGTTTGGATCAGTTTAATGAAACAAACAGGAACTCCAGTCTGGATCGTTTTTATGATGGTGGTAGTCCCACAGCTTTGTGGTCCGTTCGTTCCTTGGGGATCGACCCGGCAAACGGACAAGAAGTATTTGTGAAAAAAGACGGAACCTATACCTATACTTATGATGCGAAGGATGAAGTGAAGGTGGGAGATTCTGAGCCCGATGTGGAGGGGGTTATCGGAAGTACATTGTATTACAAAGGTTTTTCATTCTCTGTCCACTTGCGTTACAGCCTGGGGGGAGATGTCTTTAACAAATCCCTGTATTCGAAAGTGGAAAATATATCCCGGGATAACCTGAAATACAATCAGGATAAACGGGCCTTGTATGATCGTTGGGAAAAAGCCGGTCAGCATGCCAGATTTAAGAAAATTTCACTGACAGAATCCACACCTATTTCTTCCCGTTTCGTGAAGACTGAAAATTTCCTGAAAGGGGAGTCTTTTTCTGCCGGTTACGATTTCCCGAAAAGATGGGTCGAAAAAGCCGGATTCTCTGCTTTGAGATTGCAAGTGAATATGAATGATGTGTTTAGAAAATCGAGTGTCAAAGAGGAAAGGGGTATTGAATATCCTTTCGCCAGAATGGTGTCGGCATCGGTATCTGTAACTTTTTAATACGGAAAGATATGAATATCAGAAAACAGATAAAAATAAGCGTATTGGCAGTCTTCTTGCTGATGAACTTTGGTTGTACTAACTGGCTGGATGTGCAACCGGTAGACAGAGTATCCGAAGATCAGCTGTACTCAACAGAATTCGGATTTATGCAATCCCTGAACGGGGTGTATGTTGAATTAAATCATGCCAATCTGTATGGGGGAGAGTTGCTTGTGAATACGGTAGAGATTTTGGCTCAACGTTATAAATTTACTTCTGTAGGATCTTTACAAAAGCAATATACCCTGGCTAATTTTGATTATACGACAGATTATGCGAAGGAGAATACTGCCATGATTTGGGAGAAGGCCTATGCATTGATCGCCAATGTCAATAAATTATTGAAGAATGCGGATTCTCGCAAGGATTTGTTTGCAGGTGAGCATTACAATTGGATCACCGGAGAAGCTTATGCGCTACGGGCATTTTTACACTTTGACCTGCTCCGTCTCTTCGGACCTGTTTATAAAACAAACAAGGCTGATAAATCGATTTGTTACAATACACAGTTTGCTCTTTCCGGTTCGGATATACTTCCGGCTTCGAAGGTAATCGAGTATGTTCTGGCAGATTTGAAAGAGGCTGAAAAACGTTTGATCAAAGATCCTATTATCGAACAGGGACCGCTATTGTCGGATGGAGCTACAGAAGAAGAAAATTTCTGGAGATACCGTTCTTTGCGTCTGAATTATTATGCTGTAAAAGCTTTGCAGGCTCGGGTATATTTGTATGCAGGCATGACAGATGAGGCTCTGGCGGCAGCCCGGGAAGTGGTAGCAGTACAGGAAAAATGGTTCCCTTTCCTCGGATATACGGATATTGTCGGAAACTCAAAAACTCCCAACCGGGTATTCTCGACCGAATTGTTGTTTTGTCAGCAGAATACAAGCCGTAATACGATTTTTACAAATTATTTTACGCCGGACCTGAGGGCAGAACAAATTTATATGACCCCGACGGATTTCCTGGACAAGATCTTCGGTGCTTTGTCCAGAAATGACCGGAGATATGAACCGATCTGGAAGGAAGCCCCGAATCACGACTTCAGATGTTTTTATAAATATGCGAATCTTGAGAGTACGACCTATTATTCCAATCTGGTTCCTTTGATCCGGGTTACCGAGATGTATTATATCATTGCTGAAACGACAGGAGATGAGACCGAGGCTTTGAACAGTATCAATCTGGTACTTGAAAACCGGGGACTTGACAAACTGGCTACTAAAGATGAAATTCCGGCCACTCTTTTGAGTGAATATCAGAAAGAATTCTGGGGAGAGGGTCAATTGTTCTTTTATTACAAGCGTGTAAATGCCCCGACAATTTTTTCAGCTATGAATTCTAAGGAAGTAGAGATGAATGATGTCAAATATCAGTTACCGTTACCGAAAAGTGAAACGGATTTCAGATAATAATTAATAGTATTATAGCATATGAATAAAATTATATACTTTATATTGGGTTGCTTTCTGCTCGGATTCAGCGGATGTGAGCAGAAGATTGATAGTTGGTCCGGGCAGGACGTTGCTTATATGGATGTTGAAACCGATTCCACTTTGATACCGTTTATCTATATCAATTCAGATCTGGATACAGTAAAAATCAGGGTTCAGGTGATGGGGAATATTCCGGCAAATGAAGACCGGTATGTAAATGTGAAGATTAGGAATATTCAGGCTACAGCCGGTGTAGATTACGAGCTTTTAAAAGAAACCTGGCTTATACCTGCAGGGAGTATCTTCTGTGAGATTCCCGTGGTTCTGAAGCGTCCCACTGATAAAGCCGAGAAAAGAATAGTCGTGGAATTAATGGAAAATGAATATTTTAAATTGCTTTATCAGGAAGATGTCCTGACCAGTGGCTCCACTTTCAAATTTTCAACGATCACACATCAGATTATTTATCACAACCTGATGAAGGATCCTCCTGCTACCTGGAATGAATATTATTTCGGTAAGTTTTCAGTCACGAAATTTGAAAAAATCTGTACATTCATGGAAATCGACCGGGAGCAGTTCCTTTCATATTCTTATATGACTTTCGGCCGCATCAAATTTATTGCGATAACGATGAAAGAAGAGCTTGAAAAAAATCCGGTGCCGGACGAAGATGGGGAAGATATGAGAATGGGAGATGATTTGTATGGAAATTAAAAAAATGGGAAGTTTATGAAATATTTAAAACATACATTGATATTAATACTGGGAGCATTTCTGGCTACCGGTTGTTATAAGGACCTTGGAAATTATGATTATTCGGAAATCAACGAGGTGGAATTCGGTAATTTTCCTCAGGAAAAGCAGTATGCATACCGGTATGTGAATACCATTCATGTCGAACCGGAATTGACAGGTTCTTTAGCTAAGAAAGACCTGAGTAACTATTTCCTGAAATGGGTGGCTGTGGTGAAAACCGGTACGGCAGAAAACAAGACGACTTTTGATCTGGACAGCAATAATCTGAATCTGGATTATTTCGTCCGCTTGCCGGAAGCTGAATATACGGTTTATTTGTTGGTGACCGACCGGACTACCAATGTCACCTGGCGACATGGATTTGACCTGAAAGTGACAACATTGCTGAATGAAGGTTGGCTGGTTTTGTCAGAGGAAAACCAGTGTTGTCGTCTTGATATGATTTCCATGTCCGGAAAAGATGAACTATTTGTGAAGGATCTATGGGCAGATAGTC
>CAJMQA010000137.1 GCA_905215395.1 uncultured bacterium
AATTGGGTGATACATTCTTGTAGTTGGGCTGGGCTTCCCAGACGATACTCACCGAAATTAGAATAAGAGGTGATAGCAATAACCGGGTCTACATCGAATTTTTTAACGGCATCATAAGTGAGTACTGTCACATATTCCAGGGTTTCAGCAGAGGGGTGGCTGTTAACTGTTGTGTCGGCCAGAAAATAGGTACCCCGTTTGGTTGTGGCTATATGCATTCCGGCTGCATATTTACAGCAAGGCTGTAATCCGATTACTTCTTTGGCTTTGTCAAGTACTTCTTTATAAGGCGAAATCACTCCGGAAATAAAACCATCCGCTTCTCCTGCCTCCAGCATCATTAATCCGATGTAATTGGGATCAATCATTTTTAGTTCTGCTTTTGTTTTGGAAATTCCCTGACGTTGCATCTTCTGGTAATACAGTTCGGTGTAGCGTTTCAAGGTTTCCTCCTCCCGGTTAGGGTCAAAAATCCGGAGTCCGGGAATAGAGATTTTGTTTTTGCGGATTTTTTCCTCTATGATCTGGGTTTCTCCAATCAGAATCGGATAAGCAATTTTTTCTGTAGTCAGCTCTTGAGCTGCTTGTAGTATTTTCAGATTTGTTCCTTCTGCAAATACAACTCTTTTGGGGTTCGCTTTGGCTTTGTGTGTCATTAAGCGCATAAGTCCGTTTTCGAGACCAATGCGTTTTTCCAGATTTTCCCGGTAAGCCTCCCAATCTTCTATATTTTTCCGGGCAATACCGGAATCAATGGCAGCTTTGGCGACTGCCGGAGCGACGCAACTGATCAGACGGTTGTCCAAGGCTTTAGGAATAATATAATTCCTGTCGAAAGATATGGCTGGATCGTGATAAGCCATTTTTACATTTTCTGGTACAGGTTCTTTCGTCAGATCGGCAATTGCATGTGCTGCTGCTAATTTCATTTCTTCATTGATGCCTTTGGCCTGTACGTCCAAGGCTCCCCGAAAGATGTATGGAAAGCCTAAAACGTTGTTGATCTGATTGGGAAAATCAGAACGACCGGTAGCAAAGATGATATCGGGTCTGGAATGCATTGCTTTTTCATAACTGATTTCCGGGTTGGGATTTGCCAATGCAAAGACAATGGGGTCTTTGGCCATGCTTTGAACCATTTTTTCTGTTAGAATATCGGCAATAGATAATCCCAGAAATACGTCTGCGTCCACCAATGCCTCTTCCAGTGTACGGGCATGGGTTTCTACGGCAAATTCCTGTTTTTCTGAATTCAATCCTGCCCGTCCCTGGTAGATTACCCCTTTGCTATCGCACATAATGATATGCTCTTTTTTTACTCCCAGGCTCCGGTAGAACCGGGCACAGGAAATAGCTGCTGCTCCTGCTCCGTTGACTACAACACGGATGTCACCGATATGCTTGCCGTTGAGTTCCAGGGCGTTTAGCAAACCTGCACCGGAAATAATGGCAGTCCCGTGCTGATCATCATGCATGACCGGAATGTCCAGTTCCGCTTTCAGGCGTCGTTCTATCTCAAAACATTCCGGAGCTTTGATGTCTTCCAGGTTTATCCCCCCGAAAGTCGGAGCGATCATTTTTACGGTCTGGATAAATTCATTTACATTTTTAGTATTGACTTCAATATCAAATACGTCAATGTCTGCGAATATTTTGAATAACAATCCCTTGCCTTCCATAACCGGTTTCCCGGCCAATGCTCCGATGTCTCCCAGACCTAATACGGCCGTACCGTTGGAGATCACTGCCACCAGATTGCTTTTAGCAGTGTAGCGGTATGCATCCGCCGGATTCTTTTCTATGGCCAGACAAGGTTGGGCTACCCCGGGAGAGTATGCCAGTGATAAATCGTGTTGAGTACTATGAGGCTTTGTCGGAATGACTTCAATTTTTCCGGGACGCCCCGTTTCATGATATTTTAAAGCTTCATTTGTTTCCATATAATGGTGGGTTTAGTTTTTATTTATGCATCAGAAATTTTTACGAATTTCGCATAAAAGCTGGAAAAAAATTCATGATTCAGGTTAAATAAAGGTTAAACCTTTGCATTTTGGTATAATAGAAGCTGTAGTGTGTTAAATTGCAGCATTAAAAAATTAATTGGAAATAATATGACAAAATTTTGTTTTCTTGCAATTCTTGCATTGACAGTGATGTCATGCAATAGTGCGTCAAAAACAACTGTAGGTATTCATATCGAAGGAGCTCAGGGTGATCTGAAAGCTGCTGTTGTAACAAAAGATTCGACCTACATGGTTGCATTTGATTCTACTGGTTCGGCTGTGGTTGTTTTAGCTGAAGACCTGAAGCCGGGATATGCTACTTTAAATTGTGGAAGAGTTCAGGTTCCGGTTTATATTGAACCGGGCAAAAGCTTTGATGCTTCTATAAAAATAGAAGCCCGTAAAGTGGATGTGAATTTTACCGGTGAAGGAGCGAAGAAGAATGAGTATCTGAATAATGAAAACGTATTGAGGTATTTCCCGGATTTTAAAGCCGATGAGGCTGGTTTCCTTGCTGATTTGAAGGAACAGGAGGCAAAGTTCAATGCTCTGCTGGATAGTATGAAATTTGATGATCCCTTTACTCAGCTGGAGAAAAAGAGAATTCATTATATGATATATTCTTTAATGCCTAATTATCCTTCTTATCATCCTTATTATTCTGAAGAGAAAGATTACCGGCCTTCTGACAATTTCTTTAATGAGCTGAAAGCTGCTGTACAGGAAGAAGAGGCATTGATCGATATGCCGGAATATCAGTCTGCTCTGACTGGTTTTGTCAGTTTGTACAGCACTAAAGATTTACAACAAGCCGATCCGCTGGGAAATACCAAGGCCAGATTGAATTATGTGAATCAGAATATCGGTAGCCCGGTGATAGCTTGCTTCCTGGTAGATAAGTTTGCTACTGATTATGTAGGTCGTTATGGTGTAGATGCTATAGAAGAAATTACTCCGATTTATAACTCAAAAGTAACCTGTCCTGAGAAAAAAGCTAAATTTGACGAATTATGTGCAAAATGGGCTAAAATTACTAAAGGCCAGCCTTCGCCTTCTTTCAAATGTTTGGATATTAACGGAAACGAAGTGAGCCTGGCTGATCTGGCAGGAAAATATGTGTACATTGACGTATGGGCAACCTGGTGTGGTCCGTGCCGTGGCGAGATTCCTCACCTGAAGAAGCTGGAGCATAAATACAAAGGTAAAAACATCCATTTTGTCAGTATCTCTTGCGATCAGGATAAAGCAGCCTGGGAAAAAATGGTAAAGGAAGACAAACTGGGAGGGATTCAGTTACACTTCGGAAAAGACCAGAGTTTTATGGATGAATATATGATCCGTGGTATTCCAAGATTTATCCTGCTGGATCGTGAAGGTAAAATCATAGAATCAAATGCAAGCCGTCCTTCTAATCCTAAAACAGTAGAGACTTTCAATGCTTTGGAAGGTATTTAATATAAAAGAGATGTGAATTTTCACATCTCTTTTTTTACTTTTGATTTGTCAACTGTCGGAACACCTCCTCCAATTTATATTCTTCTGCCCTGAGTTCAATGATGGGACATTCATGTGCGGCTGCAAGTTTAAAAAGTTGAATCCTGGGATCTTCCTTTCCTTTTGTACTCAGTATCCAGCTGTCGGGAGAGAAGCAGTCCATTGTCTCAAACAATTGGGTATCCCTGAGCCATCCTGTATTTGTACCGGCTGCAAAACGAACGTGAAGGGTCAAGTGGTGTCCGGATAAAGTATGAATTTCTTCTTTGGGTTTATCAGCAATGATTTTTCCCTGATTGATGATGATTACCCGGTCACAAATGGCTTCTACTTCCTGCATAATATGGGTAGACAACAAAACTGTCTTATCTTTTCCGGCCTGAATGATCAGATTTCGTATTTCTTCCAGTTGATTCGGATCAAGGCCTGTCATAGGTTCATCCAGTATCAGTATTTCCGGATCGTGTATCAGGGCCTGTGCCAATCCTACTCTTTGCCGGTAGCCTTTGGATAACTGACCAATTTTTTTCCGGGTTTCCGGCCCTAGTCCGGTGAGCTCCATGATCTCTTTGATGTGTTTCCGGGTTTGCGGAATATGATAGAGATTAGCTATGTGTAACAGATATTCCTGAATATACATATCCGGATATAAGGGATTATGTTCGGGTAAATAACCTATGCATTTTTTGACTTGTAAAGGAAATTTGCGGATGTCTTTTCCACAGACTTTTACCTCTCCCTCGAAATCATCCAGGCATCCGGTAATGATTTTCATTGTAGTGGATTTCCCGGCTCCGTTGGGACCGAGAAAACCTGTGATTTCTCCTTTGTGTAAAGTGAAACTGACATTGTCTAACGCCTTTTGTCTGCCATAAAATTTATTGACCTGATTCAGAACGATACTCATATGTATTTATTTAAACCAACTGTTTACATCTTCATATTTCAGAATGTGAATGATAGTTTTGCCATCGGCTGTGAAATGATGATGTTTACAGGCGAAAAGCTGATCAGTCATTTGGCTCATCTCTTCACAACTCAAAGGGGTATTGTATCCGATAGCGGCAGCTTTGGCAAGTGCGAGGATAATACGCTCCTGCATTTTGTCGCGGAGATTTCCCTCTGTGTTTTTATAGTATTCAATTAATTCAATCAGGATCTCTTTTGCGTGACTGTAAGAGAGATCCGGAGGGGTAGCGTGAATGGCATAACCGTTTTTGCCGGATACACTCAGTTCAAATCCGAGGTGTTCCAGATCCGGAAGCAGATCTCCGATCAGAACAAAGTCTGAAGGTGGAAGTTCCAGTATTTCAGGGAAAAGATTTTTTTGTCCGGCAATCTTACGGACATTCAGTGTTGCCAGATATTTTTCAAATAGTATGCGTTCGTGCGCTCTTTTCTGATCGACCAGCATCAATCCGCTTTGTACCGGAGTAACGATATACCTGCCTTTGATCTGAAAAAAGCAATTATTAGAAGACAAAGCCGGATTTGTAGATTCTGACATTTCCGGAATGCAGGTTTGTACCGCTTCTTCTTTTTCTTTTAATCCATCAAATAAAATGTCCCAGTTCGCAGGAACCTTTTCCCGATGGGAATGTGAGGCTGATAGAGGTTTTTGCTCAAAATCTGAATCTTCCGGTGTTATTTTGCCACTCTCTCCGTAATTGAAAGGATTATAACTTGGATTATAGTGAATACGTGGTACGTAAGGCTCAATCTTTCCCAGGGCAGGTGCTGAATATTCAATGTTGCCTTCTGTGTCAAAATCCAAAGGAGGGGTAATATTGAATTTTCCCAGAGCCTCTTTGATGCCCGCCATCAGTATCTGGAAGAAATCTGTTTCATTCTGGAATTTGATTTCTGTCTTGGTCGGATGGATGTTGACATCTATCAAGGAAGGATCTACTGTGAAGTAAATGAAGTAGGATGGGATACAATCCGGAGAAAGTAAACCGGAATAGGCTTCCATAACTGCTTTATGAAAAAACTGGTGTTTCATAAAGCGGTTGTTGACAAAGAAAAATTGTTCGCCATAGGTTTTCCGGGCCTGTTCCGGGCTGCATATAAAGCCTTTGATATATACCAGGCCTGTTTCACAGTCTATATTGATGAGCCTGGAGTTAATGGATTTACCCATCAGATTGACGATCCGTTGCCGCAATGCTGAGGCCGGAAGGTTGTATAAGGTATTCCCGTTATTGGATAAACTGAAAGAAACATCGGAATTGGTCAATGCTACCCGCATAAATTCATTGATGATATTTCGTAGTTCAGTTGTATCTGATTTCAGGAATTTCCGGCGGGCAGGAATATTATAAAATAAATTTTTTACCGCAATATTCGATCCTTTAGGGGTATTGATGGATTCCTGACTTTTCAGTTCAGAAGCTGCAATGAAAATGCAGGTGCCTAATTCATCTTCAGCTTGCCGGGTTTTTAGTTCAACTTCTGCAACTGAGGCGATAGAAGGTAAAGCTTCTCCCCTGAATCCCAGAGTGTTGATATTGAACAGGTCTTGTGCTGAAGCGATTTTAGATGTTGCATGCCGTTCGAATGCCATGCGGGCATCCATAGGTGACATACCTTTCCCGTCATCGATGACCTGAATGACAGCTTTCCCGACATTTTTCAGTACGACTTGTATATTTTTGGCTCCGGCATCAATTGCGTTTTCCATCAACTCTTTTACAACAGAAGCCGGGCGTTGGACAACTTCTCCGGCTGCGATCTGATTTGCAACAGAATCTGGTAGTAAATGAACGATATCCATAAAAAAATTTAAAGTCCGAAAAAGCGCAGAATGCCCTCCGGATTTTTGATAAATACATAAAAAGCTACCAGGAATAACATGATCAGGATCATGAATACCCGGATTGTATGGGAAGAATTGAGTCCGTTCCGGGCTGACTTCCGTTTTTCAAATTCTTTGCGGAGTTGTCCTTTAACATCTGGTATATATTGGCTATCGTCATCCGACAATCCGAGTTCAGCCCTAATCCTTTTTTCCCTGGCTTCTCTGGCTTCTTTCTCGGGATCCCAGTAACGGGGTTTGAGATTGAACCTTCTATATTCTGGTTTTTTAAATAATAGGAACATATAAATTTTTGTTTACAAAGTTAGCAAATGATATCTATTTCGGAGCATTTTTTTTACTGCTATGAGAACCAAAATGTTTGGTTACCCATCTTGGGACGATAAATACTCCGGCAAAAAGATACGGATAATAGGTAATCAGACGCCAGAGTATAGCCATGGCAATTGCCAGACCGGCACTGGGTAGAAATTCTCCCAAATATTCTTTGAAAACAAATTCTGCAAATCCACTGCCCCCGGGAGTAGGACTGACGAGCATCATGATCCACATTACTAGCTGGCGGGCAAAAATCAGGAACTGAGTGCCCCAATTGTAATGTCCTGCCCAGAATGCCATTAGAATGGCGTTTACAACCCAGTAACGGGCTGTCCAGGAGAAAAATGTAGCTCCGAAAGTCTTCAGCCAGAATGAGATCGGCATATGGCGTAATTCGTATGAATTGCGGATGATATCAGAACCGGCTTCATTGGCACTATGCCGCCATTTCCGCAGGAGCTTCAGTTTAAAACATTTCATCAACAGGTATTTCAGACCTCTCGGATTTTTGAAAAGGCCATAACTGAGAATGATCAGATATAACAATTTGATGGAATATCCTCCCACAGCAAACCAGATCAGACTTTTGCTTATTCCTTCATTAACTCCTGGCATATTCCATAAGGCACTTTGACTGACACATAGTAAAATCAGTGGGAACATCAGAATGAAATACAATTCGTCCAGAAACGAAGTTGCCATAACAATGGCAGAACTTCTGCCGACTTTTATCCCTTCCTTATTTACAAATAGAATAGCTAAACTGGTTCCTCCGATAGCCGAAGGTGTAACTGCCGATGTGAACTCCCACAAAAAAATAATCCGGATGGATTTTATCCAGCTGAGACGGTCATTTGAAAGCACCCGGATCCGGATCACATAGCCTAGATCCCGGATAAACATACACAACAATGCTATAAAAAGCCAGAATACTGATTTCCACGTAAAAGAAATTTGTTGGAATGCGGTAATGTCAAATTCTTTATAAAGCATATAAGACACAACTCCCAGACCGATGATGATCGGGTAAATGATCTTGTAAGGACTGATTTTCCGGGTCAGTTTTTCGTCTGATTCTTGCATTCCTCCTAAGTTATTTAACTCCCTAAAGTTAGTGGAAAGTTTTTTTATCCGGAGGGCTTCCGGTCATAAATTTATAAACTTTACAAACTTTAAGAATTCCTGCAAGCTCTGCCCGGTTTGTTATTCTACTTTTTTCAGATAGGGGATGCTTTCAGCTCCTTTTTTGATATCCCAGGCTAATTGTTTGTCCCTGATATAGACTTGTTTCATCATCCGGCTATGAGCTGGCAGATAAATATTCATGCGTTTATAGATTGTTTGAGGGTCAGATAAATCCCCTTCAAAACCCGGAAATATAGAGTCTTGATATGATTTTATATCAAATAGATTTTGTGAATTTGTATTTTCGTGGATGGGAGATGAACCTGTGCTGGTACAATTATATACAGTCATAATGATGATTGCAAAAATGCCCCCCTTTTTTTAATCTATTCATAACATAAAGGTTTAAAGTCAGCAGGTTAATTTCAGATATGCAAACTTTTATAAATATATAAAAAAATCACAGAAAAACAAAGAGGCTGTCCGATTAAGATCGTTTTTAGATAAAAAAACCGACCGAAAAGTTTAGTTTTCGATCGGTCTCATTCGTTTTGTGGAGAGTATCGGGGTCGAACCGACGACCTCTTGCATGCCATGCAAGCGCTCTAGCCAACTGAGCTAACCCCCCGGCTGTATTTTCGGTCACAAATGTAAAATAAATGCTTGAAACTACAAAAAATCTACCTTCTTATTTTAATTTTAATCCTGCTTTGATGGGGTAATGGTCGGAAAGGGTGATATCGTCTCTGTTGTAAGGTAGAGTTTCAAGTTCAGGAGTATGTAAAATGTAGTCGATGCGGAAGGAGGGAAATTCTCCGATATAGGTATTGCCGAGTCCCCGTCCCTGTTCGATGAAACAATCGGCCAGATTTGATTTGATTTTCCGGTAGGTGTAAGACAAGGGGGTATCGTTAAAGTCTCCGCAAACAAGAACCGGATAAGGCGATTTTTGTACATGTTTCTGGATGATTTCTGCCTGGGTGGCCCTGTATTTATTGGCTGTAGTCAAACGGGTAGTCAGATTTTTTACTTCGCCTGAGATATCTTTACTCTTCAGACCCTGGCTCATTTCTTTCATAAATTGGCGTTCTTTTTTGCCCAGTTTGTAAGATTCCAGATGTACACTATAAATGCGTATGGTGTCTTGCCCGATCTTGAAATCGCAGTATATGCAGGAGCTGGAATATTGTGGTTCAAAAGTAATATGGTTTTTCCGAAGGATTGGAATCCGGGAAAATATGGCCATATCCTTGTACATATAATGATAAGGAT
>CAJMQA010000138.1 GCA_905215395.1 uncultured bacterium
GTCGATACGTTCGTAGAGCTCCTCCCGCTCACGGTTCAAACCGATACGGAGAATCCTAAAACCACGGTCCTTAGGGGTATTGGTCCGTAAAGAAGAATACGGAACTCCAGCCATACGGCACACTTCCACAGCATGCAATACTCTTTTTCCATTGTTTAAATCCACCTGCTCATAAAATATGGGATCCAGTTCCTTCAGCATCTGCCGGATAGTCTCCAAGCCTTCCCGCTCATATATCTCCATCAATTCAGCCCTTAACTCAGGAGCAATGGTCGGTATATCATCTATTCCCTTGCAAACAGAATCAATATATAGCATGGATCCGCCTGTCATGACCACCACCTCCTTTTCCAGAAACAATTCCCGGATTTTTTCCAGAGCATCCACCTCAAACTGCCACGAATTGTAATAATCCTCCACGGATATGGTCTGGATAAAATAATGGGGAACAGCTGCCAGTTGTTCTTTCCCGGGAACAGCCGTACCTATCCTCATTTCTTTATAAATCTGCCGGGAATCACACGAAATAATAGCAGTGTGCCAGGACTCTGCTATTTTTATACTTAAATCTGTTTTACCGACACCTGTTGGACCCAGCAATACCAATAATGTTTTCATCAGCAAGGAGAGGAATTAAAAAGAGACCGGTAAAGGCCGATCTCTCTGAAGATTTACAATTTATCGATATAATCGTCTAAACTTTCATAACGATCGTCATATCCGTCGTCCTCCTTGTAATCATCATCCCGGAAATCATCGTCATCGTCACCAAACCGGTAATCTTCATCATCCCCATCATCCCCACCTCTTCTCCGCTTGCTCCCTCCGAACTCTTCCATAAAACTATCGTCGTATTCATCATCCTCCTTGTCGAAAGCCCAATCTTCGGCAACATCGTATTCTGTCTGCATTGGAAGCTCTCCCTCACAATACACACAAAGCGGCAGAACATCTGCAGAATCACCGATATATTCCCCGGCATATTCCACCTTCAGGTATTTGTTAGCAAAAAAGTCATATACATATTCCAACTCTATACAACTGGCATTTACTACCTCACGAATAGTAGTCACATCCATGACCAGGGTATTTGTCTCCTCATCGTCATCAGCCGACATTTCCATCAAAGCAATCTCCTTTCCCCGGTTTCCCATCTTATCCAGCGTAAAGAAAGACGCCATCTGAGACCCATCAAAATTCAAAGTCTCTACAATTTTATCATGAAACTGTTGAAAAGTCTGCTCGCCATTGATAGCAATTTCACACCTGAAGTCTGTACTGTCTGGTTTACTGATTTCAAATCTGTAGTCCATATAATTTAAGTTTTATAATCCCAAAGTAGTTAAACCGATACCGGCAATCGCCCCCAATACCATCAATATGATCAGAAACAATACAGCACCGGCAATACATATTGCAATAATTCCGCAAATCCGGCCCGAATTTACATTTTTAAAAGAAGATTCGGTATATTTTTCCGGAGAAGCCAGATATAATTTACGCTGAGAACCTGCCATCACAACAGCAATGATTCCCAGAATCAAACCCAGAAAACCATAACACCAACAGAAAATAAGCGATAAAATTCCCAGTACCAAAACAGCTGTCGAATTGGGTAAATCTTTTTTTACATCCTCAATAATTTCCATAATATCCTGATTAAAATTATTTTACCTACTTACTTTCATCGGCTTATTGTTTACCAATTAGTTTAAGCAAATATGAAATTAATATTATTATCAAACAAACAAAACCGACACTTTTTAACATCCTTGCAGATATTTTTTTTATGCCTGCAATCCTACCCACGATCAATACCATAAAAACAATCAGAGGTAATAGGCCAGGCCAGGCTTTAAAAGAAGCTCCCCAATCTCCCTGTAAAAGATGACAACACGCTGTCTGACAACCGCATCCTGGACAAATAATTCCGAAAAATTCCCGGAAAAGACAAGGCAACCGATGAGCTTCCAGCCATTCGAGCATACTACGTCCGGTTATATTATAAAGTTACAATCACATTTTCTATAATATCCATTGCTTCTTTGACCAAATTCAGATTTGCCTGAGTTCCCATGTGTCCAATGCGGAATACCTCTCCTGCCAGACAACCGTAATTCCCTCCAACCACCAATCCCTGCTCTCTGAAACGGGCATCCAGGTTTTTCCAGGATATTTTCTCCGGAACATACAGAGCCGTTACCGTAGGTGAAGGTACAGCATCAAAAGCAGGATACAATTTCAATCCCATTTTCAAAGATCTTTCGCGGCAATATTCAGCCACTTTTTTATGACGCTGAACAACTTTACCCAATCCCTCTTCCAAAACAAGTTCACAGGCTTTACACAATTGTGCAGTTCCCTGCCAATACGGAGTGTATGGGAAATACGCACTTTTTACGGCATTCCGGAAAGGCAATAATGCATCATATCCGACATATCCGATTTCTTCTATAATCTCCCACGCCTTATCGCTCACAGAGAGAAAAGACATAGACGCAGGTGCCGATAAACATTTCTGAGAACCTCCCAGACACAGGTCGATATGCCATTCATCTGTTTTTACCACACTTCCCCCCAGTCCGGAAACAGCATCCACATATAATAAAGGAATATTGTATTTTTCTTTCAATGCCCCGATCTCAGCCACAGGATTCATGGTACCGCTCGAAGATACATCTTGCAACATAATAATCATCATACGCTGAACTACCTGAATGGCCTTTTCAATCAGAGCAAAATCAGTAAAAGTTTCATCAAAACCAAATCCTACAATTCTCACTTCACAACCGATCGACTCAGCCATTTCTCCCATACCATAACCAAAAAGACCTGTAGATAAAACCAATACACGGTCTCCAGGCCGCAAGCAACTCTTCATAGCACTCCACAAAGCCAACATCCCTTCTCCTGTCTGAATCACAATACTATTTTTTGTCTGCATAATCTTCCGGAGTAATTTCTCCGTTGTCTTATACAGCTCTACATAATCTTTTTCGAGATCTGCCGATCCGTAATTTACCATACCAGCTTCCAAAACCTCACGGGAAACAGATACAGGACCCGGAACCATAGGAATTTTATAAGTTTTCATCTCTTTTATTATTACAATTATCATCCTTCTGTTTTGCAAAACTATAAAAGAATCAGTAAAAACAATATGCAAATGGTTTAAATCTTTTTTCCTTTGCTCACCTTCACCGGCTTTTATCTTCTTTTTTCCCTCCTGATCCGTCCGATTGCCCCAATGACACCAATGACTATATGATAATCAGTGTTTTACAAATTTATCTTTTCCAATTGCATATCCACACAAGAAAATGTATATTTGTAGCTTGAAAAGTTATAATCCAAAATGTTAAAAACAGAGAAGATCGTAAATAAAGTTATTGAAGCGCTGGAAGATAACAAGGCGCATAAAATTGTAAAAATCGATTTAAGAAAAATAGAGAACTGTTTTTGTAGTTTTTTCGTAATATGTCATGGAACTTCCGGCACACATATTGCAGGATTAGCAGATACTGTTGAGGAAAAAGTCAGAGAAGAACTGAACGAAAAACCTTTCCATATTGAAGGTTTAAACACGGCTCGCTGGGTAGTTTTAGATTATGGAGATGTTGTCGTACATATCTTTGACAAAGAATTGAGAGACTATTATCAATTGGAAGACTTCTGGGCCGATGCTCAAACCACAGAAATAGCAGATCTGACGGAAGAAGTTTTTCAGGAAACGGGACAACAGTAAACAAGAAGAAAAACTCAAAAACATTGTGAAGAAAAGATATGGCAGAAAACAACGAAAATAAAAAAGACGGAGGATTCAATTTCCCTCCGGTAGGTGGCGGTAAAAATCTTAAAGCCCCGAAATTTAACGGTTATTGGCTTTACATCATATTAGCAGCAATTATCATCGGTTTTCAGTTTTTTAACATGAAAGTCGATCCTGTCCGTACAACCTGGCAAGAGGTGAAGACCATGCTGGAAAAACAGGACATCGAAAATATTAATATTGTCAGCAATAAAGACCAGGCTTATGTTACCATAAAACCGGATAAAGTTGAAAACTATTCCAAACTGAAAGCTAAAGGTTTTAAAAGTAACACTTCTGGTCCCCAGTTTTATTTCAATACTCCTCCAAAAGATCAGTTTCTCCCTGAATTGAAGGAAATAGAAGAACAATTTCCCGAAGAAGAGAGGACAAAATTGGATTATGATCCGGAGTACGATCAATGGGGGAATATCCTCTCCTATTTATTCCCTATCGCTTTACTGATATTCATCTGGATTTTCTTTTTCCGTCGGATGGCAAAAGGCGGCGGTGGCCCCGGAGGCGTATTCAATGTAGGCAAATCTCAGGCAAAACTTTTCGATAAAGACACCAATATCAAAGTCACTTTCAAGGATGTTGCCGGTCTGGCTGAAGCCAAACAGGAAGTAGAAGAGATCGTTTCCTTTCTGAAGAGTCCGGATAAATATACGAAACTGGGAGGTAAAATTCCCAAAGGGGCATTACTGGTTGGTCCTCCGGGAACCGGTAAAACCCTGATGGCAAAGGCGATGGCCGGAGAAGCCAATGTACCTTTCTTTTCCATGTCAGGTTCCGATTTTGTTGAAATGTTTGTGGGGGTGGGTGCCTCCCGCGTACGCGACTTATTCAAACAAGCCAAGGAAAAGGCTCCTTGCATCATTTTTATCGATGAAATTGACGCAATCGGACGGGCCAGAGGGAAAAACCCGAACATGGGTTCAAACGACGAACGGGAAAACACTTTGAACCAGCTGCTAACTGAAATGGATGGCTTTGAGACCAATTCAGGAGTAATCATACTAGCTGCCACTAACCGTGCAGATATCCTCGATAGTGCTTTATTACGTGCCGGCCGTTTTGACAGACAAATATATGTAGATCTTCCGGAACTGAAAGATCGGGAAGAAATATTTAAAGTTCACCTGAAACCTCTAAAGCTGGCAGGAGATGTTGACATCCCCTTTCTGGCCAAGCAAACTCCGGGTTTCTCAGGAGCTGATATTGCCAATATAGCCAATGAAGCAGCTTTAATCGCAGCCCGCAAAGATAAAAGCGAAGTGGAAAAACAAGATTTTCTGGATGCCATCGACCGTATAGTCGGAGGGTTGGAAAACCGGAGTAAAGTGATAAAAGTCAGCGAGAAAAAAGCCATTGCCTATCATGAAGCAGGACATGCAACTGTTTCCTGGCTACTGGAGCATGCCCATCCGTTACTAAAAGTAACCATCGTACCCCGCGGAAAAGCCCTGGGAGCAGCCTGGTATCTTCCCCAGGAAAGACAGATTACTACCAAAGAGCAGTTATTGGATCAAATGTGTTCCGTCCTTGGCGGACGCGCTGCAGAAGAACTGACCTTCGGACAAATTTCAACGGGAGCTCAAAACGATTTGGAAAGAGCCACCAAACAGGCTTACGCCATGGTTACCATCTTCGGTATGAGCGAAAAAATCGGTAATCTGAGTTATTACGACTCCAGCGGACAGAGCGATTTCAGTTTCACCAAGCCCTATTCAGAAAAAACGGCTGAATTAATCGACACTGAAGTGAAAGAACTGGTAGAAAGTGCGTACAACCGGGCCAAAGAAATCCTGAAAAACTCCCAGGAACAACACCGTCAGGTTGCCGAACTCCTGCTGGAACGGGAAGTAATTTTTAGTGATGATCTGGAAAGAATACTAGGAAAACGTCCATGGAACGAAGATGAAGAAGAGACCCAAACAAATGAAGAAAAACAGGAAACTGCTGAACAAAACAAAGCAGACCAATCATAAAAGCTGAATCACAATGAATGACTGGATAACTATTTTCGAGACTAATCAGCTTTACCAGGCAGAAATGGCAAAGGACATATTAGGAGATAATAATATCGAAGCGGTCATTTTTAACCAAAAAGATTCATCCTTTAAAATCGGGATGATCGCAGTCATGGTAAAAAATGAGGATAAAGAAAAGGCAGCAGAAATCGTAAAATCAATTGATAGTGAGTAATTTTATGAAAAGAGCAATCAGCGGATTGCTATTCGTGGTGATTTTAACAGCTTGTATTTTTATACATCCATACTGTTTTTTTGCACTTTTCTTTATCATCAATATCATAGGTATATTGGAATTCAGTCACATGACAGAGCTTATCAATATCCGTATCAATCGTCCGATGTGCCTGATTTGCGGTTCCCTTCTCTTTACAGCCGGATTTCTGCACAACTATTACGGATACGCAGAAGGTTATCTGTATTTCTTTATAGCCACCTTCGCTCTCGGGATTAGTGAATTATACCGGAAACGGACACATGCCTTCCAAAATCTGGCTTTCGGTATTTATGTCCTGTTTTATTTCACCCTTCCCTTCACTCTATTGATCTATCTACCTTATATCTGTACGGGGCAGTGGCAACCGGATATTGTGTTTTTTCCATTTTTTCTGGTATGGTTCAACGATACCTTTGCTTATCTGTTCGGTTCAAAATTTGGTAAACACAAATTATTTCCCCGTATTTCGCCCAAGAAATCCTGGGAAGGAGCTATAGGCGGAGGCATTATGACAATTATAGCCGGTCTGTCAATTGCTCCTTATATAGAAGGATTGGATGTGATCAATACAGCAACAATTTCTTTCATAGTTATCTTATTCGGTAGTTTTGGTGACCTGATAGAATCGATGTTCAAGAGATGTATCGAGATCAAAGACTCAGGTCACATCATGCCAGGACACGGAGGTGTTTTAGACCGGCTGGACTCTATTTTATTCGCTTTGCCAGCCATATTTGTATATTTAGCTTTAGTCAGAGGTTTATAAAATTTTCAAATTCAATTCCAGAATCTCAATTTTATATGATACCTTTGCGACCTGATATCGTATTAAAATTATAAAGAAAAAAACATGACTATACATAAGGCTGGTTATATACTATTGTTGAAAATTTTATTAGTAGTGATATTAATAAATCTGGCATCGTTTTATTTTATCCCTAACCATACAATTGTCTATACAATCCTGATCGTTACGATCATTATGTATTTGTTTATCGTAAATTTTTTCCGTTTTCCCAACCGCGTTATCATTCAGGATGACAATACTATTCTGGCTCCGGCTGACGGAAAGATCGTTGTGATAGAGGAAACTGAAGAACCGGAATATTTCAAAGACCGGAGACTACAGGTTTCTATTTTCATGAATATTTTCAACGTACATATCAACTGGTTTCCGGTCAACGGAATCATTAAATATTTCAAATATCACAAGGGAAATTTTGCAGCAGCTTATTTACCGAAGTCTTCCACTGAGAATGAAAGAACCACCATTGTCATTGAATGCAACAATGGAGAAACTATATTAATGCGTCAGATAGCAGGTGCTATGGCCAAACGGATTGTATCATATACCCCTATCGGAGGTAAAGCCCGTCAAGATCAGCATGCAGGATTCATCAAATTTGGTTCACGGGTAGACTTGTTTCTTCCTTTGAATACCAACATAGAAGTTAAACTGGGCCAGAAAACGACAGGCTCACAAACGATAATCGGAACATTTAAATAACATGTCAACACAATCAGCAGTTAAGGTCGTAACCACCCACGTTTTATCGGAGATGAAATTAAAGGGTGAAAAAATCAGTATGCTTACAGCATACGATTATTCCATGGCACGTATTGTAGACCAAGCGGGAATAGATGTTATTCTGGTGGGTGACTCTGCATCCAATGTCATGGCAGGTAATGAGACCACCCTTCCCATGACCCTGGACCAGATGATCTATCACGGCTCATCGGTTGTAAAAGGGGTACAACGGGCACTTGTAGTTGTAGACATGCCTTTCGGCAGCTATCAGGGCAACAGTAAAGAAGCCTTACATTCTGCCATCCGCATTATGAAAGAAACAGCAGCCGACGCCGTTAAGCTGGAAGGAGGAGAAGAAATACTGGAATCAGTGCAAAGGATTTTGTCTGCCGGTATTCCCATCATGGGACATCTGGGTCTCACTCCACAAAGCATCCATAAATTCGGAACTTATGCTGTTCGGGCCAAAAATGACAAAGAGGCCGAAAAGCTGATCCACGATGCTCACCTTCTGGAAGAAGCAGGCTGTTTTGCCATTGTACTGGAAAAAGTCCCCGCAGCATTAGCGGCACAGGTAGCCAGAGAAGTGACCATACCCATCATTGGAATCGGAGCCGGAGGAGGCGTAGATGGTCAGGTACTGGTAATTCACGATATGCTGGGAATCAATCAGGAATTTTCTCCCCGTTTTTTACGTCGTTACCACAATCTCTTTGCAGAAATGACCGGAGCAGTAAGCAATTATATCGCTGATGTTAAAAGCGGAGATTTTCCCAACGAAAGGGAACAATACTGATAAATATAAAAGAAAATACATATGCTGGAAGTATTATACGAAGATAATCACATCATTGCGGTAAATAAAAAGATCTCGGATATTGTACAGGCTGATAAAACCGGAGATATCCCCCTCAGCGAGGAGGTAAAAGCTTATATCAAGCAGAAATACAATAAACCGGGCGATGTTTTTCTGGGAGTCCCCCACCGCGTAGACCGTCCTGTCAGTGGTGTCGTTATCTTCGCACGTACCAGTAAAGCTCTCACCCGGCTGAACAAAATGTTCCAGGAGCATGAGAAAGAGATCACCAAAATCTATTGGGCCATTGTAGGTAATCTACCTTCCGAAGACCATGCTGTCTTAACCCATTACCTGGTCCGGGACAGCGAGAAAAATAAATCTTCTGCTCACAACCTGCCTAAATCAGGAGCTAAGTAAGCAATTCTGGAATACAAACTATTGGGCAGCTCCAATAGATACTATTTGCTGG
>CAJMQA010000139.1 GCA_905215395.1 uncultured bacterium
CCTGAATCCTGATTATGCTTATCAGGAGGCTTATGGCCGTAAGACGATGCCCGGAGATTTGAAGTATGTGGATTTATCGGGAGACGGCTATGTAAATAAGGTATATGGGTTTAATGAAGATAAAACGGTAATCGGTTGTTCACGTCCTGATTTTGAAGGTGGTTTTGCCACCCGTCTGTCCTGGAAAGGATTGACATTGAGTGTTCAGGGTACTTTCAGTCACGGAGCACAAAAGATCTGGACAGGAGAAGCCAATATGTTCAATATGGCGGAGAATGCTAACGCTTTAACGACAGCTTTGAAAAGATGGACCCCGGAAAATCCTTCCAATAAATACCCCAGTTTAAGATATAATTTTTATTACAATGATTTTGCAGATAATGCAGTTTATGATGCATCCTATGTAAAAATCCAGAACATTAATCTGGAATACCGCCTGCCCCAGCATTGGGTCAATAAAACTAAAGTTTTGGGAAATGTCAGTGTATTTGCTTCAGCGAATAATGTGTACACTTTTACCTCTTATCCCGGACCATCCCCGGAATCTTTCAGTACGGATGCAATTCAGGGAGCTTCTGTAGATAATGATATGTATCCGACGACACGTACATTTAATTTCGGAGTGAAAGTAACCATAAAATAAGAAGAGTATGAATAAAATATATAGTTGTTTGATGGTCATGCTGTCCCTTTTTGTATTGGGAAGTTGTGACAGTATGTTTGATAATGAAATTCCTCCTCATGATCTGGTCGGAGAAAATGCGATCACCAATGAATCTTCGGCAGAAGTTGCCTTAAATGGGGTTTATTCCTATTTGCAGGGGTGGGGCACTATGAGTGCTTATTATATTTGTGACAATGAATTCCGGACAGGCCTGTTGGATCCGACTTCCTATTACCGTTCCAAAACAGAAAGCGAGCAATTACCCCGTTTGCAGATATTGGAAGACAATACCGATGTGGAGAGTCCCTGGAAAGTGGGTTATAAACTTGTAAATACAGCCAGTAATTTTATTTATTACACAGAACGGGTGGCTGAAACAGCTTTCGGACCTGACCGGAAAACGGAAATGTTGGCAGAAGCACACTTTATCCGGGCTTTTGCACATGCATTTTTGTTGCGTAAGTATGGTTATTTCTGGGATATAAATAGTCCGTTGGGTACAATTATCCGCATGGAACCTTCCTCTTTATCCAATAATAATCAGGCCCGGGCTACGGTAAAGGAGTCGTATGAGAAAATCTTCAGTGATTTGGATTATGCCATAAAATACGGCCCCTCTTATTATTCGAAATTCCGTACTTGTGTGACTACTGCCAAAGCTTTTAAAGCTGATATATTAATGAACCGGGGGGCTGAAGGAGATTATAAAGAGGCAATCCGCTTGGCTGATGAGGTGATTGGCAGTTCCGAATTCGGGATGGAGGATCGTTATGAAGATGTTTTCAGAAACGGATATAATTCCAAAGAATTATTGTTTACGCGTTTTATGAAAAATCCACCGAGTATGGATGATAACGTAGGCAGCTTATTTAAAATGTTCGGTGGCGGGACCTATCAACCGTCTGATGCTTATCTGGCTGTATTTCCAACCGATGATCCCCGCTATGAGGTAACCTTTGATTCTCTGGAATTTACTAATTTGGATGGGAGTAAATATAAAAAACAGATCTGGAAAAAACATTATGTGGCTGACGGCGACTGTCCGATGTATTATATGCGTGTTGCTCAGATGTATCTGATCAAAGCAGAGGCTATGTTGCTGACGGGTAGTGAGATAAAAGATGTAGTTGGTGTGCTGAATATACTTCGGAACCGGGCCGGAGCAACCCCTTTAAAAGTTGCAGATTATCCTGATAGAGAGAGTCTGATGAATGAAATCTTCAATGAAAATGTCAGGGAGATCGGCGTAGAAAACGGAGCCCTCTATTACCTGGCTGTCCGGATGAAAATCGGTGGGAAACGTTTACTGAAAACCTGGAATGATAATTATGAGAAAGACGACCAGTTATGTTTTCCCATTCCCCGGGCAGAATTAGAGCATAATTCAGGAGTAGAACAAAAACCACTTTAATTAAAATTAAGATTATGAAGAAGATATATTTATTTATGTGTGTACTGGGACTGCTGTCGGGGAGCTGTTCGATGGACGATGTTTTGGATTCAAACGAGGATTTAAATGTTTCGGTTATAGAAACGAATAATCCGATAAAAGCCGAACCCGGGGATACGGTATTTTTCCGGTTTGTAGCCTCTACAAGTAAAGGAGAAATAAGCCGTGTCCGGATTTCTTCCGAAGATGGTATACAGGCGGTAGTTGGCAAGACATCTTTTGCCTTGATAGATGAGAAACTGGAGCTTTCTTTAAATCAAGACGGGTATTTTTCCAGAGCGGTGTCTACAGTTCTGGTAACCTATCCTCTTGTAATACCTAATGATCCCTCTTTGCGGGGCAAATCTCTGTTTGCAGATCTGACCGTGACCCGGGATGACGGTGAAACCAAAAGCCTCAATCAGGAATTTGAAATTATAAAATATATCAATAACCGTTATGGAATTCCAATGAGTGGTAAAAATGCCGCCTGGCTTTATGACCCGACTGAGGATGTGGTGTATGACATGACTGATTACAGAGGGCATCTGGGAGCTATCGACCTTATTTTGTATGTTGACGGAAGTTCTAAATATTATTGTTTGAATCCTGCAGCAGCCGAAACGGAAACGATCATGCAGGAGTTAGGGTATACCGGTTATCAGGCTTCGGAAATGAATAATACGAAGTTCATGGGAAATATTACTTTAAATTTTGCCCTGATAACAGAAAAGGAGTTGTCGGGGATAGTGATGAAAGACGAGGTGGATAAATTTAGCATGGGCAATAATGCTGTCTGCGCTTTTGTGACTCAGGATGGCCGGAAAGGGTTCGCTAAACATTTGTACAAATCTCCGAACCGTTCGTTTGTAACCAAAATGCAAATTCCCCAACCCTGATAATAGAAGGAGTTCTCCGGGAAAAAACGGAGAACTCTTCATTTTATTTTATCCTTTGTATTGTTTCATTTAGATTTGTTTTTTATATTTGCACTGCTGTTCACAAAAACGGTCTTGCGATAATAGCTCAGTTGGTAGAGCGTTGGCTTCCCAAGCCGAAGGTCGCGGGTTCGAGTCCCGTTTATCGCTCCTCAGAATCAGTCACTTAAGAAAGTGGCTGATTTTTGTTTTTACCGGGTTTGGGTGGGGGGCGGCGTAAAGGTAAACCGAGAGTTAAACCGGAAAACCAACAATGAACGCTTCAATTTCTGTGGCTTGCTACAAATCAAAGATACTTTCTACTGGCGAGCATCCCATCATGTTAAGAGTTGCTAAAGATGAAGAAGAAATACCTTATTTTGGGAATCTCTATACATTCGGATCACTGGGATTTTACAAAGAATGAACCTAGACCCAAGTGTCCCAACAGGGAATTTTGAATGCGATAATATGGGTATTCACTGGTTAGAATTAGACGAAGATTTAAGTTATGAAGGTTTCTTTCAGCCTAAGGAGGAGGAACAAAAATCTGAATTATATACTTTTTTTAAATCCTTTCCTGAAACTAATGTATCTAAGTTGGCTCGTCGAATGGGTATCAGTCAAAGTTTAATGGCAAGCTATATCTGCGGAGTAAAAAAGCCTTCTGCTGAACGTTTGAAAGAAATAGAAAATGCAGTCCGTCATCTTGTTCAGGAATTATCTGCTGTTTCTTTCCAAGCGTGATTCGTGAGTTTGACATGAAGATGTGCTTACTGGTAAGATCACACTTATTGTTGCCATACTTCAAGAGTTGTTAAAACATTTTTCCGGAGATATTCCTAAAAAAAATAAATTTATTTTGTATTCCTGAAAAAAGTGTTTACATTTGGGGCACAAATCAGAACCAAACTATAGAAAATGAAGTAGTTCTGAGTAGCTATAAAACGGACGTTTAAAATTTATGATATAACGACCATCCTGTTTCAGGGTGGTCGTTTTGTTTTTATCCCCTGTAACCTTATGATTTACAATATATAAAAAATTGTTCATATGAATTTCAATTTTATTGAATAATTATGCCCAAAAAAACGTCCGTTTTTTTGGTGGAACTGTAACTTATCTTTAATACAATATGCTGATATAAATATTTGTAAAACAGGGAATTGTTTTGCAATTAATATAATGCCAGTCTCCCGGAAATCTTTCCTATTTTCTGCAGATACGCAGGATACACATACACACACACATACTTTTCCGGGGGACGGCATTACATTTTTTGATAAAGCTGAGAAGGAAAGTACAAAGGTCAAGAAAATATTTGATTTATGGAATAGTGGGGATGTTAAAAAATGGGCTTTTATACTTTATGTGATTGGTGTCACAATATTGGTTTTAATTCATTAGCAACATTACAAATAAGCGGAAACATGAGTTTAGATGAAAATTACTTAAAAGACGAAAACGAGTATGGTTAAAAAACTGAGGTTGAAAAATCAACTAGATAATTAAATTTTGGAAAAACTAATCACTTTTAATTTATTTCAAATGAAACAGACAACTAAATTTTTGTACATTTTAATGTGTATGGTGTTGGGATTGTCAGTATCATTTCAGTCTTGTAAAGACTATGATGATGATATTAACAATCTGAACAATCGAATCGATGGAGTTATCACTGATTTGAACTCTTTGAAAGAGACAGTGAATGGCTTGGTAAAAAGCGTTACCTATGACGGACAGACAGGCGTACTGACTGTGACTCCGGTAACCGGCAATGCTGTAACTTATACTATTGCTCAGAACGTGCCTCAGTATGAGCTGAAAGTGGATGGTAGTAGTTGCTGGCTGGAAAAAGACGGACAACAGATCGGTGATAAGTTAACCATAACGATGCCAGAAATACCGGAAATTCCAGAAATACCGGCTGAGTTTGATCCTTCTAAGCTGTCGGTAAAAACGGAAGGCGGAAAATACTGTATCTATTACAACGGAGTAAAAACAGGTGCGGAAATACCTGTTCCTGCAGAGGTAACTTTGCCTACTAATTCTATTGTAAAAATAGGTAATGAAATCACCATTACCCTGGGTGAACAAAGTGTCAGCTTCACTTTATCAGCAGGAGATGCCTTAAAGAGCCTTGTTTTCGAACCTCAGGCTTATCTGAATGGGGTAGAGGCTATGAAAGCACGCGGAATCAATGCTGCCGAGTGGACTGTTGTGACCAGTGATGTAACTCCTTCCCAGACCGGTGAGGTGTGGAAAAAAGGAGCAACTAAGGTTAAGATCGGCGCTAAGGTAGTAGCTTATTACCATGCAAATCCGTCTACCGTCGACGAAGCAACGATTAAAGCTGTTTCTTTCATCACCAAGAACAGAGAACAGGTGGTAACCAGGGCTGCTGCTAATGAGCTGGGAGCAAAACTGGAATCTTATAAAATTGTAAAAGGAGCCGATAGCGATAGTCCTATGTTGCAGGTGATCTTTACGGTTGATGCAGATAAAATTGCAGCTTTCGATGCCAATAAGTTATCGACTTTAGCTGTTCAGGCTACTGTACAGGAAGTAAAAAAAGAAGGGGAAGAAGCTCCTGCAAGCCAGATTATTACATCCGATTATGCAGCTGTTTTCAACACTACGATTACAGATTTCCGTCTGGCTTCGAATGATGAAGAGGTGTATGCCGGAATGGATGCGGATAATCATTTGTGGGGAACTGTCAGTGGTAAAGCTGAGGATGCAATTAAGAGCGCTACACCGACCGATGGAGCTCCTGATGTTATCCCGGTAGTATATGATAACACAACCAAGGTAAAACTAGAGGACTATGTCGTTTCCCATTATACAGAGGTTGATTATAAAGGAGATAACTTGGTGAATTGCGATAAAGCAAAAGCTTTGTCAAGAGAAGACCTGAAAGCGCTGGGATTGAATTTCCGTTTCAAAGCTTCGAATTACATTACCGGACAGAATGAAACTCCGCAGAATGAATTCTTCTCTGTAAATGAAAAAAACGGTGAGGTTACCGTGAAAGTTTATGGAACTGAAGGTACTGCAGCGATCGGTCGTATGCCGTTGGTACGTGTAGAACTGTACGATACTTTGAGTAATAAAATCGTAAATGTAGGTTGGATTAAGCTGTTGATTGTCAGAGAAAATACTCCTGGATTAGAAAAAACTAAAACTTTCGATCCGATCAAATGGGGTTGCAATGGTGTAGACAATAAGGTGGATGTGGAATTCATGAATACTGAAATTTACAATGAACTGGGCTTGAGTAAAGATGATTTCCATGCAATCTATACGATTAACACAACCAATACCGGTGGTAATGGTACTCTGCAAGAAATCGTGGATGATATTCAGGATGAAACTAACATTGTTGAGTGGACTCTTTCTGATAATGAAATTAAGACAGCTACAGACGGTCAAAAATATACAGCTAAGGTAATCTATAGCGCTAAAGGCCGTAAGGATGTTGTGATCAACCTGGAGGTAGTAGTCAATCATCCGAAAGCTGCTAAGATCGGAAAGGGTATTACTGAGTACTGGGGAGACAATTATGTTCGTCTGAATGTAGAGGTCGTAGATGATAATAACAACTGTGACTTTACAACCAACCTGTTGAATACCTTTACCGGAAATAAACTGGAATTGACCGGTAAAGACGCTTCATTCACTGATTTTGCTACTTTGACTTATAAATTCGAATTCTCTGCTAAGAATAATGGCCGGAAAGTAAAAGGTCAGAGTGGGCAAGAATATACCTTGTCTGTAAGTACTGATGGAACTCAATTGTTATCGGGTGCAACTGTAATTGCAGAACTGGCTGATGTGTCAGGGGCTGCAGCAACGCAGTCTAAGGTAACTTATCAGGATAATGACATTGCCAAAGATCTGTTGAACAAAGCCGGTCACCTGGAATTGGGCGAGAATCAGACATTCTATGCCTGGATGAATGTGAAGGCAACGAATGATTGCGATCTTGAGTATCCGTTATCCAATGGTGTGTTCAAAGCATTCTTCCTGCGTCCGGTAGATGTTAAGAAACAGCCGGATCCTGCAACTATGGAAGATGCTGCAACCAATGGTTCTACCATTAATTTGATGGATTTGATCGAGCTGAAAGACTGGAGAGAAAAGATGTTTGTATTCTCACCTGTTAATTTCTATCAGTATTACAAAGTAGAGCAGATTGTTGCTCTGGCCGGAGATTATGCAGACGATACTAACTATCCGATTTACACCACACTGAATGGCGGAATTATCGATAAAACCAAATTAAGTGAGGTGACGAGCGAGCTGGTACTGACAGCAACAGAAGGTAAGATTGCGGGAGGAGCTGCTGATGAAGCTGCTTTGGCGGACTACGGTAGTCTGACCCTGAAGAACAATGGAGCTGCTGTAGGTGCTTTCAAATTGAATGTTCCTGTGAAGGTGGTGTACAAATGGGGTGAAGTGATTCAGTATATTGTGATCGATGTTAAAGCAACTCAGGGAAATTAATTTTCCCGGGAAGTATGATAAACTTTAAAGCAGTAAGAAAGCCGGGGAGAGTTCTCTCCGGTTTTCTTTATCACATTAAATACAAGAAATATGAAGAGAAGTATATGGATAAGTATGTTATTACTTTGGGTGTGTGTGTTGTATGCACAAACCGGTATGTCAGAAAAGTATGAATTCCGGAGGCATTGGTTCCTGCAGGCCCAGGGAGGTGCCGGCTATACATTGGGAGAAATCAGCTTTGGCGATTTGCTGTCCCCGTCGGCGGCACTGTCGCTGGGATAACACAGGATAGAATCGTAGTTGATTATAAAGGGGATACAGAACAACCTTTCAGTACGCCCGAGAAAAACAGGGTGACTATATGTGTTACATATGAATAGTGCTTCTAGTTTTTTAATCTTTTTTCCAGTTGGAACATTTCGTCACGGAGGCGGGCGGCTTCGAGGAAGTCGAGCTCTTTGGCAGCTTTTTGCATGGCTGCTTTGGTCTTCTGAATCATTTTTTCGATTTCCGGTTTACTCATATAGTCGACAACCGGATCGGCAACCCTGTTCATGTGTTCTTCTTCGATATAGGCTTTTGAGGTTGACTGGGTGAGAGCTGTATCGGTGGACTTTTTAATCTGATGGGGAGTGATGTGATGCTCCTCGTTGTATTTGAGCTGTTTTTCTCTCCGGTAATTGGTGTCGTCAATGGTTTCCTGCATGGAACGGGTGATCTGGTCGGCATACATGATGACCTTTCCTTCCACGTTCCGGGCGGCACGCCCTGCTGTCTGGGTCAGGGAACGGGTTGAACGGAGGAAACCTTCTTTGTCTGCGTCCAGGATTGCTACCAGGGAAACTTCGGGTAAATCCAAACCTTCACGCAAGAGGTTTACACCAATCAGTACATCGATGATTCCTTTGCGCAGATTTTCCAGGATTTTGACCCGTTCTAAAGTGTCGACGTCCGAATGTATGTATTGACATTTGATGCCGATACGATCGAGATATTTGCTGAGTTCTTCGGCCATTCTCTTGGTCAGTGTGGTTACCAGTGTCCTTTCCTGAAGCTCAATACGTTTTTGTATCTCATTGACGAGGTGGTCGATCTGATTGAGAGTGGGGACAATCTGGATTTCCGGATCAGGAATGCCTGTCGGACGGATCAGCTGCTCCACGATGATGCCTTCGCTTTTTTCCAATTCATAGTCTGCCGGTGTAGCACTGATATAAATGGTTTGGCCGGTTTTGCTTTCAAATTCATCAAAAGTCAGGGGACGGTTGTCAAAGGCTGCCGGAAGACGGAAGCCATATTCGATAAGGGTTTGTTTGCGGGCATGATCCCCTCC
>CAJMQA010000140.1 GCA_905215395.1 uncultured bacterium
TTCCCTGAATAAATCTGCTGTCCTTACCGGAAACTTATTCTACCGGACCTTTACCCTACCGGGCAGAAATCAACGAACAAGCTTCGTTTTCGACCGGAATTTCCAGTCGGTAGACAGTTGTACTCTTTATTTCAAACCCACCCAGCAAAGTACCGCCGGAATGATCGGGGACTGTCTGATGCCCTTGAATGTAGGAGAAAGCGCATGGAGCGGATTCTATGCAGACTGGTCACCCATAAAACGCTTCATCTGGTTCAATCTGATACTGGCCGGCATAACCATTTATTATAAACGAAAAAACGGCTATTCTCTATCCAATCCGTTTACCATCACCGACATCCTACTGGTGGCCCTGTTCGGTATCTACGGATTTATCGGAATTCTTACTTTCCCTTTAAAGAAAAACCGGGAAGAACAATCAAAACCTTAATGCAAGACCTATGATTATACTGAAACATCTTATATACAAGGAATGGCTGAAAACCAAATGGTTTACGTCAATCGCCATGCTACTCAATCTGGGAGTTGTGATATACATTTTCGTATCCCTCCGGAGTAGCTTTATCTCAACCGGGGGAGTGGCTTACTTATCCAGCCTGATGACTTATAAAACGCAGTTTTTTTCATTGTACCGTTATATACCTCTGGCAGTCGCCCTGCTTATCGGCCTCTCCCAATTTGTTCCCGAAGTGACGGAGAAACGGATCAAACTGGCTTTACATCTTCCTCTCAATAATCTGCGCATCATATACACGATGGTTCTCTATGGCTTTGTATTACTACTCGCCATTATACTGCCTGGAATACTGATTTTTACAGGTTTGATTTCGATCTATCTTCCGGCAGAAATTACTGTCCCTATACTTCAAACCATGTGTCCCTGGGTTTTAGGTGGTTTCTGTGCCTATTTCCTGATAGCCATGATTGCCCTGGAACCCATCTGGAAATTCCGCTTCCTGTATATCCTGGTAAGTTACGAAGTGCTGAGCCTCTTCCTCAGGCATTTTTCCATCGGCAATGCAGCCACTTTATTACCGGTGCTCTGTCTGATCACTTGTTTGTCGAGCATAGCCCCGATTTATACCTCATACCGTTTTAATAAAGGACAACTATGACATTAGCAGCCAAAATAATCCGTCTTTTTCTGGTACTATTGGGAGTAATGGTACTGGCAATGACTCTGCCGGATCTTTACCGGAAAACTTTCGAAGAACGTCCAAGTAAAAAATTGATTTACTACAGTGAAATCAACAAAGACTTCATTATATGTGAAGATTTCAGTGATACGCTGACACATGAAACCGATATGATTTACTACAACCGGGAAGGTAAACGTTATACAGAACGGGAATACAACCGCTTATTACCATTTCTGTATACGCGTAAGCTGGCTTTAATGGGTGAACTGCCCGATTCCATCAACGGGATAAAATTCGATCAGCAACTTGTTAAAACAACCAAACGGGGTATGTTGATGCCTGTTACTTCTTTTACGTTTCAATTGAATCCTCTGTTTGAATCGGAATCCGGAAAAGTCAGACCCGAATTACCGGATGATCTGTTCCGGATCAATCATCGCGGTATAGAATTCATAGATGCAGAAACCAACAAAATCCTGATCGACAAAAGCCGGTTATTTAACGATGCCCTGACCGATGCAGGCTTTCAGGCTCCGGCACGGGATATTTACGGGATTCCTTCCATATTAAAATCACGTGACGATGGTTATTTCATTGTGGATAATCAAGGCGAATTATTCCATTTAAAAATGGTAAAAGGCCAGCCTTACTGTCATCACATTGTAAAAACAATTTCCGTCAGCTCAATGAAATGCCAGGTTCCAGGTGATCTGTATGCATATATCTATGATGATCAGCAGCAACTCTACATTCTCCGAACCGATTACAGCATCAAAAAACTCCCGGTTAAACCAGGTAACGGACGCTTTATGTATTCTGCCAATTGCTTTTATAAAAGTTATAAAAATACAGATAGCGACAGCATCCGGATGTATGTATTGGACTCTAATTACGATGCAGTGGATTATCACGCCCTGGAAACAGACAATTATGCCAAAAGCCGGGTCGCAACCACCGAACAATATCTGTTTCCCTTGAGGATAATGCTTACCCCAGGTTATGCCTATCTGATCCCGGTATTCAATCCGGGTAACCGTTTCATCTGGTTTAATTTACTCCTGGTGATTTTACTGGCAGGCATCAAATACAGGCATCACCGGAAGCTGGGCAATGTATTCAATATACTTGATCTTGTCCTGACCGGCATTTTCGGCATTTTCGGATTTATAGCAGTATTAGTTTTTCCTAACAGAAAGTAAACATATGCAAACACCATCATTTTTAGGAACAGCCATTGTTATTATCACCTTAGCATTGGTTTTCTATAGCATCGGAACCTGGGCAGAACACATACAACGGGTTCTCAAAGGCTGGCACATCGTCTGTTTTTTACTAGGCCTAGCCGCAGACTCCATCGGGACAGGCATTATGTCAATCATGGTCCAGGAATCCGGTAAAAGCGATTTATTACACGGTATTACCGGATTAACAGCCATTATTCTGATGGCTTTACATGCAGGATGGGCTGTGTGGACCTATTGGAAAGGCTCTGAAAAGGCCAAACAGAATTTCAGCCGTTTCAGTATCCTGGTCTGGGCATTTTGGCTAATCCCATATGTACTGGGCATTTTCCTGGGAGCTTCGCATTGAACTATTAAAAGCTCAACTGCAAACGGGCTTGTATCAAACCGAAATCATTCCCTCCCATAGGGGAACTGTTTCCTATCATCATGTGGCTGTAATTGATTTTTGCAGCCACATATTTATTGATAAAATAATTCATTCCCACCGTTATATCCGACATTCTCCCTCCCCGTATGCCTGCATCATTCAGATTTATATTATTATAACGGCAGAGAACCTCAAGACTTTTCGGAGCAGGATTAACCAGCATACCGGTAACTGCATTATAATTGTGTCTGGCACCGATAATCATATATCCGGCCTGGGCATACCAACCTTTCCCATTATAATTTTCAACCCCTTCAGACCGGTTCATATGAGCCATAAAATACTGGCTCTGAAAATACCACTTGTTATACAATAAAATCAACTCCAGATCGATTTTCCATTGATTAATCACCTGATCCACCTTCGCATCCAAATAGGAATTATCACTTTTCGACAATAAGTCGGTAGGAATACCTCCGTTCAATGTCACTTCGTCTCCGCTACTGTTAAAGCGCGGAGCCACACCTATATGTATTAATTTTTTATCTTTCATCAAGGGTCTCCCGACCAACTTAACGGCCAGGGAATATCCCTGGTCTACAGGTTTGGACTTCTCTATATCCCCGTCACTGAAAATACCTCCCATAAAATTAAACCATTTCTGATTGTAACTGTAACTGACTCCCAGCTTTCTCTTATTCCCCAGCACTTTATCCGATACGGCATTCGTCATAAACCGGAAATTAGCCGTTCCTACCCGCGCATTTCCAAAAGGTTCATAGTGAAAACCTGCACGCAAAGAGTGATTACCTTCTTTGTAATTCAGGTAAATATCTTTCAGAGAAATTTTACTATCCCCATATCCCAGCTCAATTTTTGCCTCCCAATGTTCCAAAAATTTAATCTGTGTACCCAAACGAATATCATTCACCTGGAAACTATTGTCTAAACCGGTAGTGTCGTTCAAAAAGAATCCCCCGTCAAAAAATACGCGCCCGATCAGCCGCCATTCGAAATCATTGGCCGTACTTTTCACATAATCCTGAGCGAACAAGAATTGAGGTACAATGAACAGAAAGAGAAGAATGTACTTTTTCATAGATCAGATTTTAATTCACAGACACAAAAGTATGAAAAACCCCCCATTTCCCTATCTTTGTGTCTTTGAAAATTCTGATTTATGGAACAAATCATTATAAATAAGACCATAGCAGCTTTAAAATACAATCATTTTGAAGTCTGGTTTGCCGAAAATACAGCTGAAGCCAGGGAAATCTTCTTTCGTAATGTTTTTCCTGCTATCCAGGTAGAAACCGTTTCCTGGGGCGATTCTGAAACGATGAAAAGTACCGGTATCCTTGAAGACCTCAAACAAAATCCCAATCTTTCCGTCATCCACACTTTTGGTCCGGAAATGAGCAGAGCACAGAAAATTTACTGGCGCCGGCAAGCCCTGCATGCCGATTTATTCCTGACAGGCAGTAATGCTCTAACGCAGAAAGGTCAGCTAGTCAATCTGGACATGGTCGGGAACCGCACCGGAGGAATCACTTTCGGTCCGAAACACGTGGTATTGTTCATCGGTGTCAATAAAATCACGGCAGATCTGGAAACTGCCATGCATCGTATCCGTACGATCGCTGCACCCCAAAACGCCATACGGCATAAAGGCTTACGTACACCCTGCCAAAAAACCGGTATTTGCATGGACTGTAACAGTCCGGACCGGATCTGCAATGTCTGGAGTATCACTGAAAAAAGCTATCCGGCAGGAAGAATTAAGATCATTCTGATAAACGAAGAACTGGGACTTTAAACAGATTTGACAAATATCGACAACAGCTGGAAACTATTCAGGAATTTATGGGAGCTTATTCCGGACAATGGCAAAGCTTTCTCACACATCCTGGTATCTCTGAAGACAAGAAATTTCCGTTTATACTTCGGAGGGATGTGTATATCCCTGATCGGTACCTGGATGCAGCAAATCGCAATGAGTTGGCTGGTATATAAACTAACCGGTTCCGTCTTTTTATTGGCCACAGTGACTTTTATGGCACAAATTCCGATTTTGCTGGTCACTCCGTTTATGAGTGTTTTAGTAGACCGTTTTGACCGCCGCCAGATTCTGATTGTCACCCAGACCCTATCCATGATCCAGGCCTTAATCCTGGCAGTACTTACGCTAACGGAACTGATCCAAGTCTGGCATATACTACTGTTAAGCCTGTTTATCGGCTGTATCAATGCCCTGGACAATCCTACCCGTCAGGCCTTCTATCCAGGTCTGGTATCTAAAGAAAACCTCAGTAACGCCATTGCCCTCAATTCTGCCGTCATCAATGGCTCCCGCCTGATCGGCCCCGGGATAGGAGGTGTTCTGATCAGTGTTTTCGGAGAAGGCATCTGTTTTTTACTGAACGGAATCAGTTATACGGGAGTTATAATCGCTCTTTTAATGATGCATTTACAGACCTCTACTCCTCACCGGTATACGAACAATATCATGGCAGATATGCACGAAGGATTCTCATACGTAACAGGGAGTATTCCCATTCGTTCCCTCTTGCTGCTCATGAGTGTAATCAGCTTTTTCGGGCTTCCCCTGATGACTTTTATACCGGCCTATGTCAAGGATATACTGTCGGGCGGAAGCGAAATGCTAGGAGGCTTACTTTCAAGTATCGGCATCGGTTCCTTTGCGGCAGCAATTTACCTGGCCGCCCGTAAAAGCGTTGTCGGTCTGGGAAAAGTCGTCACGATTTCCGGTTTTCTCCTGGGCATAGGGTTGGGACTTCTGTCATTCATAGAGATTCCGTGGATTGCAGCCCTTCTGTGTATCCCGGTCGGTTTTGCCATCATATCCACTGTTGCTTCTATCAATACCCTTTTGCAAACTCTTTCAGATGAAGATAAAAGGGGACGTGTCATGGGTTATCTGGCAATGACATTCACCGGAATAGCCCCGATAGGAAGCCTGACACTGGGAGCTTTGGAAAAATACACGGGTCTGCCTATGATTATCCTGTTTTCAGGAATAGCCTGCATCACAGGTGCTCTGATCTTTGAACATTACCGCCCCTTAGTCCGCCGGCATGCCAGAGGCATATACATCCGGAAAGGCATAATTTCCGAAATCGCAAACGGAATCGAGCAAACCGAAGAACAATTCTAAATCCATCCTCTTTCCTTCAGTTCCAGATAACCATTAATGACACGAGCCGTCAGTTGCCGGGGTTCTGTGAGTATGGTATGGGTTCCATATTTTTCCAATTCACGGGCAATACGCCGTTTCTCCGAAATAAAACTCCCGGCTAACACTTTAAAATAGATTTCCTGCAAATTTTCAGCAGCTTCCGTAACCACCTGGTTAATTTCAGTATTTTCAAACAGGATCAATAATACCAGATGATTTTCAGCTAATCGCCTCAAAGCCGGCAATCGCCGTTTCATCCCCTCAACAGTATCGAAATTTGTGAACATCACCAGAAGACTACGGGTATGCAATTGTCTGGAAACCGTAATACACAATTGTTCAAAATCGGACTCCAGATAATGAGTTTGCTGAGCATACAAAGCTTCTGTGATCTGATTCAGCTGTAACCTTCTGCTATCTGCTTTTATCAATGTGCCGGGTTTATTGGAAAAGGTCAGTAAACCTGCTTTATCTCCTTTCTTCAAAATCACATTCGATAAAGCCAGCGTCGCATTGATAGCATAATCCAGCATTGTCATTTCCTGGAACGGTGATTGCATAGTCCTGCCTTTATCCACCACGCAATAGACCGGCTGAGACCGTTCCTCCGTATATGAATTTACCATTAGACGGTTACACTTTGCCGTCGCCTTCCAATTCACGGTTCTGGGATCATCGCCCTGTATATAAGGTTTTATCTGGTCAAAAAACGTAGTAATTCCGGCAACCCTGATTTTCCGGACTCCATTTCCGTATTGCGAACCAGTCAAAGCCAGCAATTCATACTTTCGCATAGCCATAAAAGAGGGATAAACAGCAACTTTATATTCCTGCCCGAAAGAATAGCGTCTTTCCACTAAGCCCAAACGGGAAGAGACAAAAATCCGGAGCTTACCGAATGTATATATCCCCCGCCTCACCGGCCGGAGAAAATATGTTTTTTGTTGCAGTTCTCCGGGTTTCAGACAAACATAAAACATCAGATCACGAAGTTGCAATTCCACCGGAACTTCATCTGTCAAGCGCAAATGAACCGGGAAAGGATAGCGGTTTTTCACCTCTATCACGACCGGATTTTCATCCCCGTTTGAAAATTTTTCCCCAACCACACGCCCCCCCTCAATAGATTTACCAAGTCCGAATAAAAGGATTGTGTCTACAACGACCAATATCCCGAATATATATAAGGACCATAGCACCCAGCCATATAACACCGGGAAAATAAAAGCCAGTACCGATGCAAAAGCTATGCCTAGCAATAAAACAAAAAAACGCCGGTGTAAATACAACTCCCGCATTATCTGGGTATTTCTATTTTAGCTATCAGTTGATTCAATACCTGATCGACAACCAGGCCTTCCAGTTCCTTCTCAGCAGAAAGCAATACCCGGTGACGCAATACAGGCGGAGCCAGGTGTAAAACGTCTTCCGGAACCACAAAGTCCCGCCCCTGAATCGCCGCAAAAGCTTTTGCCCCATTCATTAATGCAATAGAAGCACGCGGAGAAGCGCCCAAATACAGCCAGCTATTTTCCCGGGTAGTCCTCACAATATCCACAATGAAAGCCTTTATCTTTTCATCGACAAGGACTTGTTGTACCTTCCCGCGCAAAACTTTTAAGTCTCCGACCGACAATACGGCTTTCTCTTCCTGCCAACGCCCTATCATTCCCCCGTCGTGTAAATCCAAAACTCCAATTTCTTCCTCCCGTCCCGGATAATTCACCAGAATCTTAAACATAAAACGATCCAGCTGAGCTTCAGGCAAGCGGTAAGTACCTTCATGTTCCACCGGATTCTGTGTTGCAACGACCATAAAAGGGAATTCCATTTTATACTCCACTCCGTCATTTGTCACCTGCCGCTCCTCCATAACCTCAAATAGTGCAGCCTGTGTCTTTGCCGGTGAACGGTTGATTTCATCCACCAACAAAATATTCGTAAAAGCCGGTCCTTTACGGAACTCAAACTTCCCACTGGAAGGCAAGAAGACTGAAGTCCCAAGCACATCGCTCGGCATCAGGTCCGGAGTAAACTGTAAACGGCAGAATCCGGCATCAATCAATTGAGCCAAAACTTTTGCCATCAGGGTTTTCGCCACTCCCGGCACCCCTTCGATCAGCACATGACCATCGGCAAGCAATGCCGTCAGTAATAAATCCACCACCTCTTTTTGCCCGACAATAACACGAGCCATTTGTTTACGCAACAAATTTATTTTTTCATTCAATTCCGAGAAATCGATCCTTGATTCAAAAGTTGCTTCCATCCTTTATTCGTTGATAATGTTCAATATATTTTACCAGGGTCTCCAGCGTTTTTTCAGTAACCTGCTGTCCCCCTTTAATTTTTACAATTAGTTGTACCAGCTCCGTTGTTATTTTTTCTTCCACACCGGACCGCTCCGACAATAATTTAACAAACGCCTCATTCAGCATATCGGTCCGTAATAAATATCTTATCCGTACTTCCTCCAGAAAAAAATCAATGTGTTTCAATGCGATAGAAGTATGTTCCTTTTTCTTATAATAAAGCGCACTAACAGTAGCTGCAAATTCCAGCATCTTATTTTCAGGCGGACGGACGGCAGGTATTGGCCGCTGTTCTCGTCTGGCCCGGAAAAAAACATATAACAAAGCTCCGGCCAATAAGAGGTATAAAGCGGTACGTAAAGCCGGAAAGCGCAAAATAACCCGCATCAATGTCTGTGTGTTATTGGCTGTCAAAGTATCATAAGCATCCCATATGACAGTTCCCCCTCCATCCGCTACACAGGACAAAGCCTTGTAATAATAGGTACCTGAAATACTATCCAACACGAAAAAATTAGTAAATCCCCTGGGATTCAAATTCAGGAATATCTGGCCTTCTCCATGAAATATAC
>CAJMQA010000141.1 GCA_905215395.1 uncultured bacterium
GAGGGTCGCATGAGGTGACGTTGTCCTATAGCTTCGGCTTGAAACTAGGAAAACGTCAGAAAATTTATAAGAGTGTAAGGTTTTTGTAAAAATATAGATTATGTACATAAAGTCGTTGGCATTTATCTTTATTGCTGCGTTTTTGTATGGATGTTCGCCATACAAAGGAGGAGGGGAACTGACGGGAACCCGTAAAATGAAAAAATGGTTTGAGCCTCAACCTTATGGGATGGTGTTGATACCTACGGGTAGTTTGAATATCGGCAACAATGATGAAGATATGACATGGGCGATGTCCGCTACAGCTAAAACAGTTTCTATCCAGGCTTTCTGGATGGATGAAACCGAAATTACCAATGATGAATACCGGCAGTTTGTGTTTTGGGTCATTGATTCTATTAAGCGGCAACGGTTGGCAGATGAAGGGTTTGACGAATTTCTGATGAAGAGTAGGAAGGGAGAGGTGCTGGAGCCACCCCGTTTGAATTATAATACCCGCATTGATATGCGGAGAGAAGAGTACAAAGAGGCTCTTGCCGGAATGCTCTATCAGGGAGATGACCGGATTATGGACAATGAACTGGATGTCCGTAAGCTGGAATATTCCTATTCCTGGTATGATTTTGCCCAGGCGGCACAGAATGACCGTTTTTATGATCCTGTAACAGGTACCTATAAGGGGGGATCTGTTATTAATGCTGACGGAGAGAAAGAGGCCATCAAAGGGCGTTCGTCTTTTATAATGCGGAAAAAGGTGAAAATCTATCCGGATACTTTGAGTTGGTTGAAGGATTTGACCTATACTTACAATGAACCTTTTGTCCGTGAATATTTCACACATGTGGGATATGATAATTATCCTGTTGTGGGAGTGAACTGGCATCAGGCCCGTGCATTCTGTAACTGGAGAACTCAATATTTCAATAACAGCAGTGCCACAAGGGTACAAGAATGGCGTTTGCCCAATGAAGCAGAGTGGGAATATGCTGCCCGGGGAGGATTGAATGGAGCAAAATACCCTTGGGGAGGTCCTTATACCCGGAATAAAAAAGGTTGCTTTCTGGCAAATTTCAAACCAATGCGTGGAAATTATGTGAGTGACGGAGGATTTACAACCGTTCCTGTTGGCACATATGAACCTAATGGTTTCGGGCTTTATGATATGGCTGGAAATGTAGCAGAATGGACAGGAGATGCTTTTGACGAGTCGGCTTATCAGGTTACCAATGACTTGAGTCCTTATTATCAGATTACCGCAAAAAAAACTGATAATAAAATATTTAAACGTAAAGTAGTGCGGGGTGGTTCCTGGAAAGATGTGGCCTATTTCCTGCAATGCGGAGTCCGTACTTATGAATACGAAGATTCTGCGAGAAGTTTTATTGGATTCCGTACAGTAAGAACCAGAATAGAATATTAAATAATACATTAAAGCTATGAAATTTTTTCAGACAAAAGCATATAAAGTGATCATGAATTATGTATATGGTTGGGGAGCTTCAGCCGTGATCATTGGTGCTTTATTTAAAATCATGCACTTCCCGGGAGCCGGTATTATTTTGACTGTCGGTATGGTAGTGGAAGCTTCGATTTTTTTCCTTTCGGCATTTGAGCCCAGCCTGGAACATTATGATTGGGCCAGAGTTTTTCCGGTGTTAGGAAAGAAAGAAACAGAATGGGATGAGAAGGATGCAGATGTGCAGATGCCTGTTGGAGCTATGGGTAATGCGCAGGTGGCTACTGTAAATGGAAACATTGATCTGGGCTTGGAAGCCGGGGATTTGGATAAACTAAAAGCCGGAATTAATAAAATTGCGACGACTGCTGATCAGTTTGCAGGGATTGTGGAGAATGCTCCTGAAGTAACACAAAAAATGGCTAAGGCTTCTGCTTCTTTTGAAGAACTGGGTGAGCGTACACAGGAAGTGACGAAGGTATTGGAAGAGTCGGTGAAAGGAATTTCTTCCGGGTGTGAAGAGATCAACCGTATGTTATTTGAGTCTGCGCGTTCTCTGACTTCCCAGATCAAGGAAAACTGTGATAAACTGTCTTCCGGGATGGGAGAAACTACGACTAATTTCTGTGCGTTGGGCAAAATGATGGATGAACAATTGCAACAGGTCAAAGGACAGGCTGTTGACTATCGGCAACAGATCGCTGGTATTAATAAGAATATCAGTGCCCTGAATGCTTTATATGAATTGCAGATTCATGAAACTAAAGAGTGTCTGGAATCTTTCCGGGGAATGCAGGGAGATATGGGAGAAATGCTGGAAAATGTTTCCCTGAGTTTGGATAGTACGAAATTATTCAAGCAGGAATCTCAGCAGTTGGCTAATAATGTGGCCTCGCTGAATTCTGTATATGGGAATATGCTGAGCGTTGTTAATAATAACTGATAAGATATTTTCTGATGGGAGCAAAAAATTGTCCTGAAACACCAAGGCAACGAATGGTCGGTATGATGTATCTGGTGCTGACAGCTATGTTGGCATTGAATGTATCTGCAGATGTATTGAATGCTTTTACAAAGGTGCAGCAGGGATTGACATCCACAATCGCTAATTTTACGAAAAAAAATGCCGAATTGTATAATGAAATCGAGATGGCCTATAATCTGAATCAGACCAAAGTGTCTGCTGTTCGGGAAAAGACCATGGAGATTCGCCGGCAAACGAAAGAATTGGTCGATTTTATCGAAGAACTGAAAAAGAAAATGGTAGTTCTTGCCGATGGGGAAGAGGGAGATATCATGGATATAAAGGCTAAAGATAATCTGGATATCGGTGGACAGGTTATGCTTTTACAGGGGCAGGGTAAGAAGTTGCGGGGAATGATTGAAGCTTACCGGAATAAGCTGTCGGGTTTTATTGCTCCCAAAGATTCCGTATTCAGAATTTCTATAGAAAATCATCTGGCTACGAATGATCCGAAACCCGTGGACGGGGAGTTCAAGTCCTGGGAAAGTTCAAAATTTGAAGCTATACCTTTAGTGGGGGTAGTAACTATGCTGACTATGTATCAGTCTGATATTCTGAGTACAGAGTCCGATGTGGTGCGTTACCTTTTTTCTTCTATGGATGCTGAATCTTTTAAATTTAATAAGCTGGCTGCTTTGGTTATTCCAGAATCCCGGTATGTCCTGAAAGGGGAAAGCTTTAAGGCACGGATCATGCTGGCCGCTGTCGATACGACTCAACAACCGACTGTTATTGCCAATGGAAGAAATGTGGCTTATCAGGGGGATTTTGCTACTTATACGGAACCGGCTACTACTGTCGGATTCAGGAAACTGAAAGGCGTGATAAATTATATTACTCCTTCAGGGACGACATTGCCCCGGGAGTTTGAAATGGAATATGAAGTGGCTGAACCCGCTGTTGTTATTTCTCCGACAAAAATGAATGTGTTTTATGTAGGAGTAGAGAATCCGGTATCACTGGCTGCTCCCGGAATTTCTCCGGAAGCCATAGAACCGCAGATTACTAATGGAACCATACGGAAGCAGGAAGATGGGACTTATCTCGTTCGTCCGGGAGTACCCGGAAAACCTTGTTCAATTACTGTATTTGCCAATATTCAGGGACAAAAGAGAGAGTTACAGACTCAGAATTTCCGGGTAAAAGAGGTACCTGATCCTGTGGCTAAAGTGAATGGCCTGAAAGGTGGAAGTATTCGCAAAAATCTGTTGATCGCTGCCGGACAGGTGGATGTGGAAATGGAGAATTTCGATTTTGATATGAAGTTTACAGTCGAGAATTTCAGCATTTATACTGTGGTGGATGGGTATGTGCAGGAAGAAACAAGATCTGACAAAGGCCGGTTTAGTGCAGCTCAGCTGAAAATGATTGAAAAATTGAAACGGAATCAGGCATTGACTATAGAAAATATTGTCGTGAAAGGACCGGATGGTACAACCCGGAAGTTACAGTCGTTGCCGTTTAGAATAGAGTAAGGTATTTAATTTGTGGATTATGAATAAAGTTGTTGTCATCGTTTTGGCCTTTTTGTTGGCTGTGACCTATACAAAAGCTCAGAATTCGAAGGCGTTCTTTGACAGTATTATTAAGAATCAGGATGAGATGGAGAAAGCGCCGATAGCTCTGCCGCATGTTGAACGGGCTGATGTGATGTGGTGTAAAACAGTATGGCGGGAATTGGTGTTAAGGGAAAAGATGAATCTGCCATTTTATTATCCCACTTCTCCTTTGGATGGACGTATGTCGCTGATTGATGTGATGATGCAGGGTATTGAAAAATATTTTAAGACTGCCTATGAGGATGATGAGCTGGAAACTCCCTTGACTTTAGCTGAAATCAGAAGACGTTTTGGAGCCGGAACGGACACGCTGACCAGACGGAATAGTGAAACCGGAGAGATGGAAACTGTGGTGTCTGAAAGTGAATTGAATACTTCTGAAGTGAAACGTATACAATTGAAAGAACTATGGTTTTTCAATAAACGGACTTCCCGTCTGGAAGTTCGCATTATCGCTGTTTGTCCGATCCGGGAATATACGAGAGATGAGAGTGATGAAGTGTTGAAACGTGAATTGTTCTGGATCGATTATGGCGAATTCCGGGATATATTTGCCAAACAAAGAGTTTACAATTTTCAGAATGATGCTATGCGGATGAGTATTGATGATGTTTTTTTGAAGCGTTACTTCAGTTCCCGGATTATCAAAGAAACCAATCCCTATGATAACCGTTCCATTCAGAGTTATTCAACAGGTATGGATGCAGTGCTTGAATCTGACCGGATTAAGGATGAGATTTTCAAGTATGAGCAGGATATGTGGGAATATTAATAAGGAGAGTATAATTGAAAAAACCGGTTAAGTCAATTAACCGGTTTTTTTATTTCTTGTGGCGGAAGAATTTTTCAAACCGTTTGATTTTGTCTTCATCTTTCCGGTGACAAATCATCAGGTAATTGTCTTTCTCTGCAATGATCAGATTGTCGGCTCCCTGTACGATGACATTTTTCCGGGGAGGGACATTGACAATACAGTCATTGCTATCGTTGAGAACTACCTTTTCCGAATTGGTGACATTGTTGTGGTCGTCTTTATCACAAAGGGCATGGAAAGCATGCCAGGTGCCAACGTCCGACCAACCGAACTGTCCCTTTAATACATTTACATGCTGGGATTTCTCCAGGATACCGACATCAATGGAAACATTATGGCATTGTCCGTATACGCTTTTGATATAACTGGCCTCGCCCGGAGTATTCAGGCGGCAGTCCGTATTAAATAGGGCATGCAGGTCGTACATATGGGTTTTGAATTCCTGGATAATATCCCGGATACTCCAGATAAAAATTCCGGCATTCCAAAGAAATTCGTCTGAATCGAAAAACATTTTGGCCAATTCGGCGTTGGGCTTTTCGGTGAAGGTTTTTACTTCTACGATCTTTTGCCGGGCGTCTTTACTTTTCATCTGAATATATCCGTATTCAGTTTCTGCCCGGGTAGGAGTGATCCCGATAGTAAGCAGCCCCCCCTTCTGTTCAACAAAAGACAGACCGTTCCGGATATCCTTCAGGTAGGCTTCGTCATTACTGATAAAGTGGTCCGAAGGCAGGGTGATCATATAAGCGTCGGGATCGATACCCCGGATCTTGTAAGCGGCATATGCAATGCAAGTCGCTGTATTCCGGACATAAGGTTCTCTCAGAATATTTTCATTGGGAATTTCCGGAATCTGTTTTTTGGTAATATCTCCGTACTCCTCCCCTGTAATGATGAAGATACGATGGTTGGGGAAAATCAGGGAAATCCGTTCATATGTCTGGCGGATAAAGCTTTTCCCGCAATGGAGGATATCAGAGAATTGCTTGGGGCAGCGTCGGTTACTAACGGGCCAGAATCGGTTGCCGATTCCTCCGGCCATAATTACGCAGTAAGAGTTTGCATTCATTAGAAACAGTTTAGTTTGATAAATGGTATCCAAATATACTGCAAATCCATGAATAATTTATAATTTTACCTTCAATTAAATTAACCGGCAGGGATATGAAGTTTTTATATAAGTTGGGTTTGTATTTGATATTTTTGAAGAAGGCTTTTTCACGTCCGGAAAAGAGAAGTGTTTATCTGAAAGAATTGATTCAGGAATTTGAAAAACTGGGACTGAATTCGATTGTTTTGGTAGTGATAATTTCCTTTTTTATAGGAGCTGTCCTGACGTTGCAAACTGCTTATAATATGCAGAATCCTTTATTACCTCGTTATCTGATCGGCTATCTGACGCGTGAAACGATGTTGCTGGAATTTTCCTCCACGATTGTGAGCCTGATTCTGGCAGGAAAGATTGGGAGCAATATTGCCTCTGAGATCGGGAGTATGCGGATTACAGAACAGATAGAAGCTTTGGAGACCATGGGGGTAAATTCGATTTCTTATCTGGTGGGACCGAAAATTCTTGCTTCTTTTGTGATCAATCCGATTTTGTATATCTTCAGTGTTTTTATCGGTATTCTGGGAGGCCTGATTTCCGGAATTGTGAGCGGAGTCGTGAATTTTGAGGATTTTGTTTACGGATTGCATTTTACATTCAATCCCTATTACGTGACCTATTCGATTGTGAAAACTTTATTTTTTGCACTGATCTTTACCTCTATTCCGGCTTTTTACGGATATTATGTTCAGGGAGGTGCCCGGGAGGTGGGAAAGGCCGGAACAAAAGCTGTTGTGGATAGTAGTATTGCTATTTTGACGGCCAATCTGATACTAACTCAAATTATGTTGTAATGATACGTGTAGAAGATCTGAGTAAATCTTTTGATGGCAAACAGGTATTATCGGATATCAATATTACTTTTGAAGCCGGTAAAGTGAATCTGATTATCGGGAAGAGCGGGTCCGGGAAAACAGTGTTGCTGAAATCCCTGATCGGATTACACAACATTGATCAGGGACATATTTATTACGGGGACCGCGATATTACAAAGATGAACTTTAAACAGCTGAAAGCTTTAAGGGAAGAAATAGGGGTCGTGTTTCAGGGAGGTGCCTTGTTTGATTCGCAGACAGTATTGGAAAATGTGATGTTTCCCTTAGATCTGTTTTCCAAAATGTCGGAAAAAGAGAGAGAAGAACGGGCGGTTTTCTGTTTGAACCGGGTGGATCTCCACGATGCTGAAAATCTGTATCCTTCGGAAATCAGCGGAGGAATGAAAAAACGGGTGGCGATAGCCCGGGCGATTGCATTACAGCCTAAATTTTTGTTTTGCGATGAACCCAATTCCGGTTTGGATCCTCTGACCTCCATCGTCATCGACAATCTGATTCGTGAGATTACCCACGAATATAATATGACAACGGTTGTGAATACCCATGATATGAATTCTGTATTTGAAATCGGGGAGAAGATTGTTTTTATCCACGAAGGTTATAAGGAATGGGAAGGGAGTAAGGAGGAGATTGCACATACGGATAATCGTTATCTGAATGAATTTATTTTTTCTTCAGAATTATTTAAGATGATAAAGAAAGATCTATGAGGAGTATATTGAAATGGATGCTGATCCTGTTGTTGGGATATGGAATTTACGGATGCCGGGAAAAGAGTATGCCTTTGGATGAAAAGCAATTTACGGCTTTGCTGATCGATATGCATAAGGTGGACGGGATTCTGGCTGTGGACCGGGGAAGAAATTATAATGAACTGAAGAATTACGCCTATTATAATGATTTATTCCGGAAGTATGGAATAACGAGGGCTGAGTTTGATACCTGTATGTATTATTATTCAGCCCGGACAGTACCTTTCTCCAAGATGTATGATGCTATTATTGATACTCTGAACCGTCAGCTGACTACCGTTGATAAGGTATTGAATGAGTTGAAGTCAAAAGATTCTGTCAATTATTTTCCAGTGTTGGATACCTTGCCTCTGGATAGTGTTTTTTCTATTACGCTGGATAGTATAGTGCCCGGATTGTATAAGTTCGGAACCACCATACAGTTTGACAGTATACCTCCTGGGCGTAGTAGACGGATTACCTCTTTTTTCTTGTCCGAAGATGGAAAGGATACCTTGAAAGTGAGGGATATTACAGTAAATATCGATACGCTGAAACGAAACTATTATTGGTCCCAATATGCTGATTCGACCTATTCCAGGCTGGTGATCACTTTTCTGGATACTCTGCCTCCGGTAAAACCGCCGAAGCCGGTGAAAGGGCGGAAAGTACCACCTGTTAAAAAAGAGAAAGAAGTAAATCTGGAAGTACTCGGCGGTAAAGCCTGGGATACCCAGGTATTCCGGCCGTATATATCCAGAGAAACGGAACAACGCCTGAAACAATCTATATACAGAAGATAATGCTGGGAAAGGAGCGTAAAATTGCAGCCAATTATATTTATTGGCCGGGATTTCCGTTGGTGAAGAACGGATATCTGATCTGGCAGGACGGGAAGGAGGCCAGGGTGATTACTTCAGAAGGGGGGATTCGTGAAATCCAGGGACTGGAGTTTTATGGCGGACTGCTGGTTCCGGATTATGTCATGAAGCATGCCGGAGATTTCCGGGAAGGGGAAAATATGATTGCTGTATTGGAAAAGCTGTACTTGCACAATGAAGAAGAATGCAAAGGGGTTGCCATTATTGAGCGTGCTGATCTGAAGCAGTTGGTCTGGCGCCCGGAAGCTATTATCCGGAAGTGCTAAATCCCAAAATAACTTCCGGGATTGATGTTTTTGAAAGACTGAAAATCAGGAAAACAGTAGATATTTTTTGTCCGTTTTTCCGGATAAAGCTGTCAGACCTTTGCGCTTCGTGACGGTCGTGTAAGTCTGTCTTTCACTATCGGGGGAACT
>CAJMQA010000142.1 GCA_905215395.1 uncultured bacterium
GTAAAAACCACTGGATAAATCAGTTCCGATTCCGCATTTAGATATACCAGGGTTCCATCTGCCAGTTCTATATTATATTCACCGCCCCGGGGAACAATCAAACGGTTCATCTTCACTTCCTTTTTCTCCGACTGTCCTACTTTTTTATAGGAAATAACACCTGACTTTCCCGTATTTTTTACAGTAGCATCCGGAACTTTAAAAACACTTTCCTGATCCAATTCAATCGTTGCTCCGCCGTCCAATACCAACAAAGCCTTGGAAGAGCCATGTTCAATGGCCGGAATCTGGGATTCTAAAACAATCATCCCCTCTTCTGCACCCGGTATTTCATCCCTGAAATACCGGCCGGCCAAAATTGCTAAACCACACGAAATACCGACTACGGCAGCATATTTTAGTATATTCCTACCAATATGATGCCTTTTCCATCCCGGCTGAATTTTGGTCTGCATCAATTGCCAGACCTTCTCCGGAACGAAATGTGCAGTCTCCTCCTGTTGTACTCCCAGCCCTTTAAGGGTCAGAAGCTCTTGGTATAATTGCTCATTCCTTTCACTGGCGTCGCGCCATCTCCTCAATTTTGCTTCCTCCTCTTCCTCTAAAGATCCGGCAAAGGACTTTACAATCAAATCGGCAATATGTAAATATTCAAATGAATTCATGATTCCAACTTAAATTTGCACATTGTTATTTTTTAACAGACGCTTTTGTATTATTAAAACAATCGAAAAGAATAAATGGACTAATAAAAAACTGTAAAAATCCAGAACCTCTGAAATCTCTCTTTCAGAATTTTTACCGCCCGGATCCGATGATTTTTCACGGTATTGGCAGAGATATTCAAGAGTTCCCCGACTTCCTTGTAGGATTTTCCCTCCGACAACAGATTTACAACCCGGCGGCATTCGGGGGTAAGTTCCTGGATCATATCCAACAACTGTCGTTCTGCCTCCTGCCGGATCATCAACTCTATTGCAGAGTTCTCGGCCTCCTCCCCAAAATTCCCTGCCAACTTACCGGCCTTCATCTTCAGATGCCGCAGATAATTGATACCAGAATTACGGACAACCGTATATAAATAGGAACGGATGGTTAAGCTTGAATTAAAATTTTGCCGGTTTTCCCACAATTTTACAAAAGCATCCTGTACCAGGTCAGCAACAACCAATTCCTCATGAACCATGCGCAGGCAATAAACACATAATGAAGAATAAAACTCATCAAAAACATATCGAAACACCTTTTCATCTCCGTTCTGAAAGGCGGAAACAAAAGCTTTCTCATGATCTGAATCGTATTGCCTCATATTTAAACGTTCGATTTTTCCGGGCATAAAATGTCCATAAAAGTGAAATCAGGCAGAGAGAGCTTGAGTCAAGATTCAGGCTTGAAAAATACAAAGATGAGACGATAGTAAATACCTTATAATCAAAAGACAGGAACGATGCATAAGGATAGAAAGACAGAACGGATATCCAAGGATAGGTAGCCTCTCCCGGTTTTACTTCAAGGCACTTGATTTCACCCGATTCAACTAAAAAAAGGAACCTTTTTATGGTGAATAAATTTGCGTAAAGTTGTAATTTTTTAGTCAAAAAATCAAAAAAACACTAAAAAATACATTCAATTCTGATATTCTATAAAATATCCCAAAAAATCAATTCTTCAATTTTTTGTAACAGAGCCTTTTAATTTCCGTTTTCAGTTTTTCAGTTTTTATTGGCTTAAATTAATTGGGATTACTCTTTGAAATAACAAGTAATTTCCGCTACTTTGTAGCAGAATTGGAAAAAAGTATAATGAAAAAAAGATGGGTTGTTAATACTCCGCCGGAGGAATCTAAAATACAGGAACTTTCTAAAAAATTCAATTGCCATCCGGTTGTAGCAAATCTATTGCTACAGCGTGGTATTAATAGTGCTGAAAATGCACAAGCTTTTTTCTACCCTTCTTTGAACATGCTCCATGATCCTTTTCTGATGAAAGATATGGCACAGGCAGTAGACCGTCTGGACCGTGCCATCGCACAGGATGAAAAAATCCTGATTTACGGGGATTATGATGTAGACGGGACAACAGCAGTTGCTCTTTTATACAAATATTTAAAACACCATTGCCATAGCGAAAACCTGGAATACTACATACCAGACCGCTACACAGAAGGCTATGGAGTATCGATCAAAGGGATAGACTATGCAGCAGCAAATGGTTTTTCCCTGATGCTGATCACCGACTGCGGAATCAAGGCAGTTGAGAAAGTAAAATATGCCAGCTCCCAACAGGTAGATATTATCATCTGCGACCATCATACCCCGGGGGATACCCTTCCGGAGGCAGTAGCAGTACTTGATCCTCAACGGCAGGATTGTCCCTATCCATATAAATGGTTAAGCGGATGCGGTGTAAGTTTTAAACTGGTACAAGCCCACAGTTTAAAACACAATCTCCCCATGTCCGACCTGTATAAATTACTGGATTTATTGTGTGTAAGCATAGCCAGTGATATTGTACCCATCACCGGGGAAAACCGGATACTGGCCTATTATGGCCTTAAACAACTGAACACCAACCCAAGCCTGGGACTAAAGACGATCATCAAGGTATCAGGCATTGATAAAGAGATAACCATTAACGATATCGTTTTCAGGATCGGTCCCCGCATCAATGCTGCAGGACGGGTGGAATCCGGCCGGAAGTCTGTAGAGCTCCTCACCGCCGATGAAAAATTTTCAGCCGACGGCATTGCTTCAGACATCAACAATTTCAATGACCAGCGTAAAAAACTGGATCACGATATTACAGAAGAGGCCATTCGCCACATTACCCAGTCAGAGATCGAACCGTCAAAGAAAACTACAGTACTTTTCAATCCCGGCTGGCATAAAGGGGTAATCGGCATTGTCGCTTCCAGGCTGACAGAGTCCTTTTATCGTCCCACCATCATTCTGACCGAATCGAACGGTCTGGCCACAGGTTCCGCCCGGTCTGTAGAAGGATTTGACCTGTACTATGCTATATCCCAATGCAGCGAATTCCTCGAAAACTACGGTGGACACAAATATGCTGCGGGCCTGACCCTGAAGATCGAGAATATCGAGCCTTTTAAGGAAAAATTCGAAAAAATTGTCAGGGAAACCATCAATGAGGAAATGCTGACCCCACAAATCAATATCGACGCAAAAATCAAACTGACAGACATCACTCCCGAGCTATACCATATGATTCAGAAATTCGCTCCTTTCGGACCAAATAATACCATTCCGGTATTTATGACGGAGAATGTTATCAATTTCATCGGTACGAAAAAAGTCGGACGGAACAACGAACACCTGAAACTGGTTGTCGTTGATGATACCCGTGCCTGCAACGACCGCAGCGGTATCGGATTCGGAATGGGACACCTCTATGAGAAAGTAACCACCGGAGGCTACTTCAATATCTGCTATACCTTGCAGGAAAATGAATTCATGGGCAAAAGCGACATACAAATGATGCTCAGGGATATCCATTTTAAAGAAGAAGAAAATTGAGATCCCTTATGAACTCTTCAAAATTACTTGATAAAGCTGTCGATCAGTTCGCTTCTCTTCCGGGTGTAGGCAGAAAAACTGCATTAAAGTTTGTTCTGCATCTGCTGAAAAAAAATCCCCGGGAGGTTCACGCTTTTGTGCAAAGTATCGACGACCTGAAAAAAAATATCCGGGAATGCCAGCACTGCCACAACATCTCAGACGGCGACATCTGCGACATCTGCTCAGATACCCGGAGGGACAGAAGCACCATCTGTGTCGTTGAAAATATCAAGGACATTCTATCCATAGAAGCAACCTCACAATACAACGGACTTTATCATGTCCTGGGAGGTATCATCTCTCCCATGGACGGTATCGGACCGGCAGACCTGCATATCAACACTCTCATTGAAAGAGTGGAACAGGGAGAAATCCGGGAAATCATATTCGCCCTGAGTGCTACTATAGAAGGAGATACCACTGGATATTACATCTTTAAAAAACTGAAAAACAAAGAAAATCTCGCCATCAGCACCATAGCCAAAGGCATCTCTATCGGCAATGACCTAGAATACACAGATCAGCTCACTCTCGGCCGCTCCATCGTCAACCGCGTAAAATTCAGCTTCAACGACTGAGTATTGAGATGTGGCAAAAGTAAAAACTTTTACCACATCCGCAATTACCTATATTTTTGCCTGCACAATACTTTTAACCTTGGGATAATGTGATGCATTTATCGAGGAAATATTCAACACTCCTTTCTTACCTTCCTGCGTTAAAAATCCGATACAATCCCCCTGGACAAAAGTAATCTCTTCTGTTGCCTGCGAAAAATCAATGGCAGCCAACTCTTTGTCCCCGATCTTTTTCAAATCTTTTTCTGCCAGCTTCACAAACAAAGTTTTGTTCATTTCTGCCGGATCATACTGTCCCCCGAGAACCTCCTGTATCTTATCGACAGCATCAATAATTGCCTTGGCACGGGAACTGGCCGGAGATATCAGATAGTGTTTTCCGGCCCGGCTGTCGTAATACTCATAAACATCAATCTCTGCTTTATTAGCTTTACATTGCTGATAGGTATAAGAAATATGAGAGGTTGAAGAGTAAAACATATTGCCTCCGCTCTGCGGAAACATATCATACAACAAAGTCTCCCTATAATTAGGCCTGAAATTGGTAACCTGCCGGTAAATCCGGACAGATTTCCGGGCTCCGTCAGCAGCAGTAAATGTAAACTCTACAAACACCGTTTCACCCGCCAATTCATCAGGCAGCAAAACCGGATAAGCGATACAGACAGTGGAAACAGGCCGGTTGAAATTTCCCTGCCCATCCAAAGCCAATTTCTCTTCTCCTATCATAGAAAATGTAACTTCATTTTTCAAAAGTTCCAGCTTCTCACTTTTTGCAGTGATCTCCATTTTCCGCAACCCACTATTTGAACTTGCCATAACTTTAAAAGTCGCTTTATCACCGATGATACTCACAGGCAATAAGTCAGATTCCATTGAAATCACATTCAATTCATCAGAGCACTCCAACTGGTCTTCAATACTACAGGCCCCTAGTCCCAATAGCATCACTAATAAACACAAATATCTCATAATCATTTTTTCTTTGTATATACCGGACTCTGTTTCATCAATAAATTATATTGCAACTCTTCCTGAGGAATCGGCAGATTCAACTGGATATCCTGTTCATAATTGGGATTATATTCACTGATCTTACGCTTTCCCCCGGATTTCACCATCCGGATAGCAACAAAATACTCACTTCCATTCTCCATGCCGATTTCACGTACCCATTCATCAAACACAATATCCATCAACAAATCCCGGGTGGGATAATCCGCAGCTTTCAATAAGGTATTACCGGAACGCAAACGCAAAACATTCAATTCATCAATAACATCCTTAGCAGCTCCGCCTGTATATACCATAGCTTCCGCTCTCAGCAAATGCATCTGGGCCAACCGCATATAATACATGGGAGTATTTGCATCAGACTTCCATAATTTTTTCCATATCAATGACTTACGATTGGCATTCACAGGTTTGTACCATACCGAATCGAAAGTATGCTGAAAACGTGTATCTTCCTTTGTCAGAATGTTATAGTATGTCCCGGAAGGTGTATAGGTGCCTCCAAACATTTTAATCATGCTAGCCACATTTCCTTCCGCCCTTTTCAAATTGGTAGATCCGATACAACGGGAAAATAACAGTTCGGAAGATTTATAGCCATGTTCAAAAACAGCTTCAAAACTTCCTTCCATCTGAAATTCAGCAGATTTCAATACTTCATCCGCTAAAATCATGGCATTTTTATAATCCTCTCCCTCTCCCCGCATCATCAATACATCTGCTTTAAAAGCTTTGGCAGCCACCTTACAAATTCTGTACACAGAAGAAAAATCAGGTGCATACCGAATTGCATCGTCTAAATCTTCCAGTATCATCCGATAGGTATCTCTTACCCCCGCACGTGCCATCTGATTATTCGACAGACGTGAAGGTTCGCGGCGCATCAAAGGTCCGTAGATACTATTCACATCCCAGAATTGCCCGAACATTTTCAAGAGCCGCAATTGTCCGAAAGCCCGCAGAAATTTCGCCTCAGCCAGCATCGCTTCTTTTCTGCCCTCTCCGAATTTTTTTTCCGGCAAACGTTCCACATAATAGATAAAATTATTGGCAGCATTGATTAATTTAGCACACCCGGTCCAGGGGGTTTTCAGGTCCAAAGCTTCCTCTTGTACCTGTAAGTTCCGAAGCTGTTCCTCAAAACTAGCTCTATAGGCCCCCTCCAGAAATCCCAGGCGGATATCATTATCCACAATATAATAAGAATCCCAGATACCGAAATCATCCAGATATGAATAAACCCCGTTCAGAGCGGATGCAGCCGAAGTTTCATCCGTAATTGCATTTTCTCCTACCAGGCTATGAGGCGGCAATTCATCGTCAAACAGACTATCGCAAGAATAAAACAATAGTGTCAACAACAAAGCAATATGATATTTTCTCAATATGTCCATAGCATCATTTATTTTAATTGAACCTTGATTCCAAAATTATAAGTCCGTACTCCGGGATAAGCACTGTAATCTTTTGCAGTCCCGGCTATCCGGTCGGAAGCATCATAGCTTTCCGGATTAGGTCCGGGATACTTCGTAAAAGTATATACATTATTGACTGCCATAAATATTTCTGTATTCCCCAGGAATTTTGTCTTTTCTATCCAACGGGAAGGCAATCTGTAACTCAAGGCAATATTCTGGATTTTCAGAAACGAAGCATCGTGCAAATAAAAATCCGTAAAATAGGGAGCCTCCGGATCTACTTTCAATTTCGGATACTTATTGGTAGGATTCTCCGGAGTCCAGCGCTCCAATGCTATATCCAGCAAATTAGCAGGCATAGACGAACTGAACTCAAACTGACGTGCCTCTGCATCCCAGGATTTCTGATTTCCGTAACAGAATGTACCATGCATACTGAGAGTCAAACCCCGGAAAGAAAAACGTGTATTGAATCCACCTGTAAAATCAGGTACAGAACTACCCAGCACCGTCTGGTCTTCAGAATTTACAGCCTTACGCACATATCCATCCCCATTCAGATCCACCTGCTTGATATCTCCCGGAGAAATCCGGTAGTAAGTAGCAAATGACTGATAAGGATGATCCGGATTTAAAGATTCATAGTAGTTCACTTCATCCCAGGTTTGAAAAATACCATCCGTTTTATAACCGTAAAACAGTCCCATCGATTTTCCTTCCTGCAACACCGTATTTCCCAGATAAGTACTGTTCAGTGTTGAGACAAACTCCCTGTCCAAACCGGTCACTTTATTCAGGTTTTTCGAAATATTCAAACCAAATTCCCAACGGAAATCCTTCGAATCTATGATCCGGGCATTGACATCAAATTCTACCCCTTTATTTTGTACATCGGCAAGATTTACAGTCGTTGAAGTCAAACCAGTCCCTAAGGTTAACTTAAATGGATACAATACCCCGGAAGTTTTTTTCAGATAAAAGCCCAAAGTACCGGTTATCCGTTGGTTTCGCAGGAAACCAAAATCCAATCCCAGATCATACTGGATGGTGCTTTCCCATTTCAAGCGGTCATTTCCGATCTGAGTAGGAATTAATCCGGGTTTGTCCTGATAGGACGCACTACCGTATAAAGTCCGCCATCCGTATTCCCCAACACTGTCATTCCCTGTTTTTCCATAACTTCCACGCAATTTCAGGTAAGGCAACCAGTGGATATTTTTCATAAAATTTTCTTCCGAAACAATCCAGCCGACTGCAACTGAAGGGAAATTACCATACCTGTACTCAGGAGCAAAACGGGAAGAACCGTCACGCCGGATAGAGGCTGTCAATAAATAACGATCCATAAACTTATAATTCACACGCCCGATAAAAGACAACAGTACAGCCCCCTTATCACTTCCCCCACTATAATTCCTGTTATAATTTACCCCCTGATAAATGGCATTCTGGACATAATCATCAGAAAAATCATTCATTGCCCAACTGCGGGAATCTGCTTTACTACGCACCCAGGAAGTTGAAAAAACTGCATCTATACCATGTTTCCCAAATGTTTTGGCATAACTCAAACGCCCTTCAAACTCTTTTTGATACGTATTGGAAGTTTTGTTTATTCCAAATCCTTTTTGTCCGCTCCAGTAACCGCTACCGGTCTGGGTTCTGCTGGAGGAATATTCATTTCCTTCGTTATTATTCCGGTGATAGGAATACATGGCTTTCAATCTCAATTCCGGTAATATCTTCACCTCCAAATGTCCTACCACCTGATATCCCCATGTTTTTGTCAGCTTGTTACTTTCTGTCAGTTCGAGCAAGGGGTTTTTCACATAATAGGTCCGTCCGTAATACTCATAACCATGCAAATACAAAGTTCCATCCTCATTAAATGCCTTTAAATCAGGCCGGGAAGTCACAGCGTCAGCCATGGTAATCGGAGACTGGTAGCGTTCACTGACATTTGTCCGTAAATTCAGTCCCGCTTTAATATAGGGATTTATTTCCGAATCCAGGTTTAAAGTAATATTATACCTTTTAAATCCGCTATTTTTCATCAATCCTTCCTCATCCGTATATCCCAGGGATGCATAATACTGAATCGCCTGGGTTCCCCCACGGGCTGTCAATTCGTGATTCTGAGTAGAAGCGCTCTGCATCAATAACCTCATCCACCGGGTGTCAGCCTCCCCAAAATATCCGGGCTG
>CAJMQA010000143.1 GCA_905215395.1 uncultured bacterium
CGGATGCACACTTTTTTTTGAACAGTGATCAGAAGTCACAATCCTATGCCTGGTCGGTATGGGCGAAGAGTCATCAGTTGATTCTGGGAGCTTCACGTAATCTGATGGCAATTGATAAGCTGTATGCAGAAACTGCCAATCCCGATGAAAGATTGAATTTAATACGTTTGAAAGGGGAAAATGCTTTTTTGCGCGGATTGATGATTTTTAATGCAACCAATGTATTCGGTCGTCCTTTCTGGGATGATCCTGACAAAAATTTAGGTATTCCGCTGGATGTGAAAGCGACGGCTCAGCATTTGGAGCGGAGTAGTGTAAAGGAGTGTTTGGAACAGGCCATTGCCGATTTTAAAACAGCTGCCGCCTGTCTGCCCAACGAACGTTCTGACCGTACGTTTGCGAATAAAGCGGCTTCTTATGGGATGTTGTCGAGAATTTACCTTTATATGGGAGGGTTACCGGAGCGTCCTCTCGAAGAGTATAACCGCATGGCAGCCAATTATGCTGATTCAACATTCAGTTTAGGGAATGATGTGGTAGAGGTATTACAAGGAGAAGAATTGAAAAACTTGTATGATAATCCGAAGACCAATAAAGAGATTTTATTTGCTTTTACTCCTGCTAATTTTCCTAGTAAAATTCATAACCTGGTTCACAATTACTATTCATGGTCCGGTTATGAAACTTCGGCCAGCACTTCCAGCTACAGGTGTGTGATATCCCATGACTATGAGAAAATAATGGATCAGAAAAATGATTTGCGCTGGAAATATTTTACCGAACCTTCTGTACGTTTTACCGGACGGAATAATACTAAAAAATACGACGGAGGTAAATATGAAGCGTTTGCCGGGTATTATAGTTTTGCTTGTCCCATAGTTTTTATCCGGGCTGGAGAAGTAGTATTGAACAGGGCTGAAGCTTGTTGGAAATTGGGTGAAGAAGGAAAGGCACTGGCGGATTTGAATCTTATCCGGGAGCGAGCAGGATTACGACCTTTGGAGGGATTATCGGGAATGGAGCTGTTTGGGGAGATTTTCGACGAACGCCGTAGGGAGTTGGCTTTTGAGGCACAGTCATATTATGATTACATACGGAATGGTAGAAAGATGGAAAGGGAAGAAGTTTCTGTGGCATATAGTAATTATACAGGTAGACAGTATAATGAAATCGATCCGCAGACTTCCAGGAGAACCATGTGCCTGATTCCATCGGAGGAATTGATATTGAATAAAAAACTGGTTCAGAATAACTATTGAGAAGTTTGTTATGAAAAGATTTTTTTTATGGAATTGCATTGCGTTTTTGTTTTTGGCGATGGAAGTGTCCGGTAAACCGGAAAAGATGGATTTAAAAATTTTATATGTGGGAGGTTCACCTGAAATGGAAACAATGATTGATAAAGTGGAACCTGATGTGGTGGAGGCAAGTGCGAAGAAACGTACAGCTTCGTTTGAGAAGTTGCTGAAACAGTATTTTAAGAAGGTAGAGGTGATGAATGCCCGGGATTATGTTCCGGAAATGTCGGACGATTATGATGTGACCATTATGGATGGTGTACCTCGTGAATTAAGACCTGCCCGGGAGATTGTAAATGAAGAGGGCATAGTGATAGACAGACAGAATCCTGCTTATTTACCCGAAGATTTTGACCGTCCGATGATACTTATAGCAGATATTGGTGATGTTGTGGGAAGCCGGATTGGTGTAAAAATAAACAATTATTGTTTGTGTCTGGATGCAGATGCGCATCATTTTGATGAAGAACATCCCATTTTCCATGAACCTTTTGGGGTAAAGATTTCGGTAGTTATGAAACCGACGCCTTCGGAAGCACTCAAACTTGTGCGTGCCGGTGAGGCACCTCTGCCGGATTCTGTGGAAATGTGGCGTGTACAAACCAAGGGATATAAGACTGAACAGGGATTTCGTCCGGGGATGATTGCCAGACCCTGGGGATTTACAGATTCACCGGATGCCGAATATATTTCGGGCGGAGTGAGCGCCAAAGATATCGATGCTGTTGCAATCGGACGACATGGCAATTTTTTCTTTTGGGGATTTTCTGCATCTCCTGTGAATATGACAGAAGAAGGGAAAACGGTATTTGTCAATGCGGTGGCGTACATTTCAAAGTTTGCCGGTCAGACCCCTATTGCCCGGAAGTATAAGAGCGATATTGCAACGCGTGAGTATGCCGGGCAGCAGAAAGATTTTCTTTCTTATAAAAGATGGCAGGAAAAGACAGCTGTAGAGAAAGTATATCTGGAACAAATAGCAAAGGTTAAAAAGACGGCCCTTGAAAAACAGGAAAAAGGAGAGAAACTGACAGGGGAGGAAAGGGCTGCTTTAAGGAGTACTGTCAGATTACAAAGTTATGCAGAATGGTTGAAATCCCGTGAACCTGTTCTGTTTAACCGGTTTGGAGATAACGAACAAGCCTATATGGATTATTATGATGAGAACCGCGATTATTTTTACGGTGGAGATAAGATGTCGTATTGGATGGTGGATGAGGATGTAAAGAGCTGGGGTATTCCGAACAACGATATACGGTTATTGGAAAAGGCTATTGGTTGCTGGGAAAGGGGAGAGGAAGTGGATAAGGCAAAACGGATATTGACCCGTTATACTTTGTGTCGTTTCAGCACACCGCATGAATGGCGGGAGTGGTATGAAACCAATAAAGACCGGATATTTTTCACAGAGTCAGGAGGTTGGTTTTTTATGGTTAATACAAGGGATATCAGTGTACCGGGAAACGATTACCGGATGAGGGAACAGAAGATTCCGGGAAGTGATTACCGGGCAGAGGAACAGAAAACTCTGAAGTCGGGAGAACGGATGTTGACAAGCGACAAGAACCCGGTATATGTGGAAATGGAAACCGAAGAGGCTGAGAACGCTCATCGATGGGTAGTGGTAAAGATGAATATCCATCCGGGGTATCACACTTATGCCCGGGTTGCTGCTACGGATCCGTATATGCCGACCACGTTGAAATTTATTTTACCGGAGGGGTGGAAAGAAGTGGAAGAGTTACAAGTCCCCTCGTTTAAGGAACTAAACGAGGCCGGAACCATGATTTATGAGGGAGAGGTTGTGTTCCGTCAGGAAATCAAAGGTAAGGGCAAAGGAGAAATAAAATGTATGGTAGAGTATCAGTGTTGTAATGATTTTATTTGTATGCCTCCGGGGAAGGTTGAATTGAGAGTGACGGTAGAATAAAAATAGGTCTGAAAATCGGGAAAAGCACTTGGCTTTTCCCGATTTTAAATTTGAAATTACAATCGCATGCCTCCGGAAGGAAAATCAAGGTGAGGTTTGTTACCCTCGGATGCTTTTACTATTTTTGTTTGCTTGGCAATCACAGGAGTTTTCAATGCCTTTCTGTGAGGAAGCAGGAGCGTAAGCACTGAACCTGAAACAAAGATGTATACAACAAGATAAAAATATGACCACGACTTTTCAAGCGGATTTATTTTCTGATTTCCGGACTACTTCATTCTCTCCTCCGAAACATTCACGGGATTTGTGTATTCCGCAACGGAAATGGGAGTTTTTGTGTCATACCCTGTATTTGAAAAAATATCCTTTTCTTTTGGGACCAAAGGGATGTGGAAAATCATCTGTAGCGATGGAACTGGCGGATGCAATGAAAATGGACTATTTTGCCTTCGATATGGGACAGGCTTTCAAACCGAAAAAGATGTTCCTGGGGGGATTGATTATCGGAGAGGAAGGAAAGACTGCCGCTATACGCTCAGAATTTTTTAAAGCGTTTACTTCAGAACGGCCTACTCTGATTTTTTTGGATGAGCTGACCCGGATTCCGATGGTGGCGGCTAACTTTTTGATGACCATCCTGGACAGAAGGCAATCCTATTTATATGATGAAGATTCGGGTGTCCGCTATAATAAAGGGGAAAATGTATTGTTTGTAGCTGCCGGAAATACGGGTTTTGCATATGTGTCTACACAACGGTTGGACTCTGCTTTTGAGGATCGGTTTATCAAAGTGCAACTGGGTTATCTGAGTCCTGATGAGGAGGCTACTCTGATGATGCAAAGATATCCGTCCGTAAAGGAGGCTGCTGCCCGGCAGCTGGCTGATATCGCCCGTCTGTTAAGACAGGCTGAACAGAAAGAGGCTCTGACAGTATCTTTGTCTACCCGTCAGGTGCTGGATGCTGCGGCATACCTGCAATTGGGCTATACTCTGAGGGAAGTGGTTGAAGAGGTAATTCTGACTAATTATGTGATTGCCGGGGAACAGTTGGTGGCCCGCTCATTAGTTCAGATGGTATGATCCGGACGGAAATAGAGGATATATACAACCGGGATGTACTTGACCGGAACTGGTGGGGAAGTTTTCCGGAGTCTTTGGAGGTACTGGGGAGGGATTTGCCGGAGACTTCAAATATCTATCAGTTGATGCCTGTATGTGCCCGGATTGCCTTACATATCGCCGGAGAATTACCGCGGGTTGTCTTTTCGAAAGAGGTGAATGCGCCTGCCCGGTTCGAAGATGTTGTGATGAACCCGGAGATCCTTTCCCTGAAAGTTGCCGAAAAGATACGTTCGGAAGTATTTTTCGGACAATATATCCATCAATTGGGGCATATATGTTATAGCCGTGGGGTATATGGGAAATATAATTGTACTTACCAGCAGAAACTTTTGATTCATCTGATAGAAGACCGGCGTGTGGAAGGGAAGATCGTGCAGGCTTATCCGGGATATTATTATTATCTGCATGCAGCCCGGAAGATGATGTTTACATTATCTTTACTGAGGGCGGAGGAAGAATTGAAATTTAAAGATCTGGATGATGTCCGTTATAACTATCTGGCGACCCGTATTTTGTATCCGGAACTGTTAGATACGGAAGTGTTCAGGGCACGTTTGGAGCCACATCGGAACAGAATAGCCTGGATTGACATGATTCTGGAACAGATAACGGATTATGCAGCGCTACAGCCCAAAGATGTTGTTGAAATTGCCCGGGAAATCAGCGGCCGTTTTATTTCGGAACCGGAATCTATCGAAAAAATGTTTAATTACTACTCCAATGTCATGATGAATTTGCCATTGGAGGTAGAAGGGGCTCCGGTAGATATTGATGTAAAGATTCTGGATGATCTGTTTTTGGATTTAAGTAAGTCGCTGGATTTAGTTCCGGGGCAGGATACCATAGAAGGAGATACCAAAGGAGCTTTAAAACGGGCAGGTAGTCCGGTGACAGAGAGATATAGGGAATTGGAGGCGGGTTGCGGACAGATCGATCCTTTGGTATTAAGGCAGGCCAGGGAATTGGCGGCCAAGATCAGATTGAATTTTCTGACTTTTCAGGCCAAAATGAATAAGTCCTGTGTGTTTTATGAGCAGGAAAGCGGGGAGTTGGATGAGGACGAATTGTATCAGGTGGTTTTTCATCAGGATATTTTTATGGAAGAGCTACCTGTTCCTTCTGCAATGCTGGAAGTGGTGGTGATGTTAGATCTATCCGGGTCTATGCTGGATGAGAATAAATTGGGGATGCAGCTGGTATTATCGGTGGCTTTGGCATTGGCTTTTGAGGCCAATCCGGACATCCGGTTTTCAATATATGGACATCGGGTAAAGCAGGAACGGATAGAGATTGTAAAATTTCATGAACCCGGGAAACGCCTGGAGATAAAAAAACTTTTCTCTCAGGAAGGCATGTATGTGAATGCTGATGGTTTCGCTATTGCCTATGCTATGCAGAAATTCCGTGCACAAACCCGGAATAAACTACTCTTTATGATTTCCGATGGGACTCCTACGGCAGCTGCCGGTAAACAGGATCCCCGGGTACATGTCCGGGAGATGGTCCGGGAAGCACAACGTAGTGGGATTACCGTACTTTCAATCGGTATTTCCAATTTTGATCAGGCTGATATGTACGATGAATTTATCCCTTATTTAGGTCCTGAAGTAACTCTCCGTCTGGTGCAGTGGCTTAGACGGAAATTTGCCAATATAGCTGACGGCGCTACTTTTTGAATACTTACCCATACATTTATCACTAACTTTTTATCCTTTGTCTTTCCCCTTTTACATTAAATTGTTATTTTTGGATGCAGTAAACAAATTTTTAATCATCATAGAAACAAATGGAACAAGAAGAACAGAAATTAAATTCATTACCCGATAATGCCTATCGGGAATTGAAGCCGGGGGAAGAATACCGGCCCATTATGCCGGCAAGCACCAAACCGAAAGAGGTGACGGTTTATTCGGTGGTGTTCGGTATTATTATGGCAATGATTTTCTCGGCAGCTGCGGCTTATCTGGGATTGAAAGTCGGCCAGGTGTTTGAAGCTGCTATTCCGATTGCAATTATTGCCGTAGGTGTGGGTAATGTGCTGAAGCGCAACAATATGCTGGGACAGAATGTGATTATTCAGTCTATTGGTGCAAGCTCTGGCGTAATCGTTGCCGGAGCTATTTTTACGCTTCCTGCTTTGTATATCTTGGGATTGGATGCTAAGTTTTATCAGATTTTCCTGTCATCCCTTTTCGGAGGTTTACTGGGTATTCTGATGTTGATTCCTTTCCGGAAATATTTTGTGAAGGATATGCACGGGAAATATCCTTTCCCTGAAGCGACAGCGACAACGGAAGTACTGGTGTCCGGAGAAAAGAAAGGCAATCAGGCAAAGTTGCTCGCAGTAAGTGGTTTAATCGGTGGTTTGTATGATTTTTTCATCAGTACTTTTGGTTGGTGGACGGAAACGATTTCAACCCGTATTATGGGATGGGGAGAAATGCTGGCTGAAAAAACCAAACTGGTATTCAAAGTAAATACCGGGGCTGCCGTACTCGGTTTAGGGTATATTGTGGGCTTGAAATATGCTGCTATCATTTGTGCCGGTTCGTTTACTGTATGGTTTGTATTGATACCTTTCCTTAGTTATTTTGCAGACGGGCAGACAATAGCTATAGGAGACGGAATTACTATGTTGCTGAAGGACATGTCGCCGGAACAAATTTTCACACATTATGCCCGTCATATCGGTATCGGTGGTATTGCTATGGCAGGTATAATCGGGATCATTAAATCTTCCGGTATCATAAAACAGGCATTGGGACTGGCTGTAAAAGAACTGGGCGGTAAGAAAGGAACAGAAGAGGTGGCTGAACGTACGCAGCGTGATCTTTCCATGAAATTTATTCTGGTTGGCTTATTGGCAACTCTGATTACTACTTTTATTTTTTTCCAGTTTGGGGTTTTGGGAAATCTTTTCCAGACGATTGTGGCCATCCTTATCGTATTTGTCATTTCTTTCTTATTTACAACAGTGGCTGCCAATGCCATTGCTATAGTGGGTACCAATCCGGTATCCGGAATGACTCTGATGACTTTAATTCTGGCTTCCCTGGTATTGGTGAGTGCAGGATTAAGCGGAACTAATGGAATGATGGCCGCTATGGTCATCGGTGGGGTGGTTTGTACTGCCTTATCTATGGCTGGTGGTTTTATCACTGACCTGAAAATCGGCTATTGGATCGGAACTACTCCTGCAAAACAGGAAAGATGGAAATTTCTGGGAACTGTGGTTTCAGCCGCAACAGTGGCCGGAGTTATGATGATTTTGAATCAGACTTATGGATTTGTGGGTGAAGGGGCACTGGTAGCCCCTCAGGCTAATGCCATGGCTGCTGTGATCAAGCCTTTGATGGAAGGCGGTGCAACTCCCTGGATGCTTTATTTTGCAGGTGCTGCCTTGGCTTTGATTCTGACCATGATCGGAGTGCCTGCTCTGGCGTTTGCCTTGGGGATGTTTATTCCGTTGGAATTGAATACTCCGTTATTGATCGGAGGTTTGGTAAGCTGGTATGTATCTACCCGTAGCAAGGATGAAAAAGTGAATAAGGTGCGTCGTGAACGGGGTACTCTGATTGCTTCCGGTTTTATTGCCGGCGGTGCTTTAATGGGTGTCATCAGTGCTGTATTGAAATATGCCGGTGCGGATTGGTACACGAAATGGAGTGGGGCAGAAAGCCTGGCTGTTGTCATGTATATTGTTATTATCGGGTACTTTATCTGGGATTCCCTGAGGGCTAAAACAGAAGAATAATTATTTAAAATATGGAATTAAAAGAACGTTTTTTGAAATATGTCGGTTTCGACACGCAGAGTGATCCGGAAAGTGAGACTTATCCTTCGGCTGCGAAAGAATTAATATTGTTGAATCATCTTGTGGAAGAGATGACTGAGTTGGGATTGGAGGACGTGGAAATTGATGCGAATGGGTATGCTATGGGTACTATTCCTGCATCAGCGGGGTATGAAGACCGTCCTGTAATTGGTTTTATAGCCCATGTGGATACAAGTCCGGATATGAGTGGGGCGGATATCAAGCCTCAGATTATAGAAAATTATGACGGAAAGGATATTCGTTTGAATGAAAATCTGACGATGCAGGTGGCTGATTTTCCGGAGTTGTCTTTTTATAAGGGGCATACTTTGATTACAACGGATGGTACAACTTTACTGGGAGCCGATGATAAAGCCGGGGTGGCAGAGATCATGACTGCTGCAGAGTATTTGATGCAGCACCCGGAGGTGAAACATGGAAAAATCCGTATCGGGTTTACTCCGGATGAAGAGATTGGCCGTGGTGTAGATTTCTTTGATGTGAAACATTTCGGGGCGAAGTTTGCCTATACTGTGGACGGCGGTTTCGAAG
>CAJMQA010000144.1 GCA_905215395.1 uncultured bacterium
TGTAAATCTTTATAAATAAACTGGCAGATCTGTCTGAAATGGGCGACAGTATGCTCAAAAATCCCGGTATTTAAATAGTCTGATCTCATATCAGAACTCAAAAGTAGGTAAAAAAATTATATCTGTAAAATTTACACGCCGGAAAATTTTACATTTTATTTTCCCCCATTGATTATCAGCACAATCCTGTCTACAATATCAGCAGCCACTTCCTTTTTACTTTTCAGTCCATATTCGTACCGGTTTTCTTTCCGGTCTATCATTGTGACCTTATTTGTATCATAGCCAAAGCAGGCATTCTGATCTTTCAGGCTGTTCAACACCACTAAATCCAGATTTTTCTTATGCAGTTTCAACAGAGCATTACACTCCTCGTCGTTGGTTTCCAGGGCAAACCCCACCAGCAACTGTCCTTCCTTTTTACGGCGCCCAAGCTCTGCCGCAATATCCCGGGTCGGTTTTAACTCCAGGATCAGATCATCCGCTCCCCGTTTTAATTTCACCGCTGCCTTACGGGCAGGGGTAAAATCTGCCACTGCAGCGCAGGAAACCACGACATCACATTCTCCCGAGTATTTCATAACCTCTTCAAACATCTCCCCGGCCGACTCAACATCTATCCTCCGGATATTTGCATGAGCCGTATCCTGATTGACCGGTCCGGAGACTAAAAGCACCTCTGCCCCACGGGAAGCAAACTCTTCTGCCAGGGCAAACCCCATCTTACCGGAAGAGTAATTGCCGATAAAACGTACAGGATCTATCTTTTCATAGGTCGGCCCTGCCGTCAACAGGACTTTCTTCCCCTTCAATTCCGCTTTCCCGGCAAAAAAATGACGGATAAAAGCCACAATCTCTTCAGGTTCAGCCATTCTTCCTTTCCCTACCAGGCCACTAGCCAGCTCTCCTTCTGCCGGCTCAACAATGACATTTCCATAGCCCTTCAAGACCTCAAGATTACGCTGTGTAGCAGGATGACGGTACATGTCCAGATCCATCGCAGGAGCAACCATCACCGGGCATTTGGCAGACAAATAGGTGGTCAACAAAAGATTATCTGCAATGCCATGCGCCATTTTCCCAATGGTATTGGCAGTAGCAGGGGCTATCAGATACAAATCAGCCCAAAGCCCCATATCCACATGAGAATGCCAGTCTCCGTTCTCAGGATTGTAAAACTCTACCATCACAGGATGTTTGGATAAAGTGGCCATAGTTAAGGGAGTAATAAATTGTTTGGCCAATTCTGTCATGACCACTTTCACTTCAGCCCCCTCCTTCACCAATAAACGCACCAGGATTGCCGCCTTATAAGCAGCTATACTACCGGTCACGCCAACGATGATCTGTTTTCCTTTCAACATAACCTTTTAAAATAAATGTACCAATGCACCGACGGAATAACATTCACAGGATGCATTGGTATATGGAGTTACTATTCATTGAATACTTCAATCTATTTCTTATCCGTCGCCGGATTCCGGAAATAGATCTGTCCGTCTTCAAATTCCTGGGTAGCGATAAGTACCGGTTTCGGAATACGTTCATAAAATTTGGAGATTTCAATCTGCTCCCGGTTTTCAAAAATCTCTTCCAGATTATCTGTATAAGAAGCAAATTCCTGCAATTTACGGCTCAGCTCCTCTTTCATTTCAACAGCAATCTGATTGGATCTCTTGGCTATAACAGCAACTGCCTCATAAATATTATTATCCGCTTTCTCTGCCAATAAGGCCGGATTTCGTGTAATCGTATTATTAGGCGCTTTTACTTTTTTAAAATCTACCATAATTGATTTATATGTTATTGTTTACCTATTACTCTTCGTATTTATAGTTTTCCAGAAATGCATCAATATTATCATATTTCCTTTTCATTTCCGAAGCATATTTACTTTCCGGATACTCGTCCGTAAAATAATAATATTCCTCCTTCGCATTGTTATAACGCTCCAGTTTCTTGTCATCCACACTGTTCACCGCCATTTCATATTTGGAATTAAACAGCATATACATGACCTCTTCCCTGTATTTGGAACCCGGATAATCTTTCAAACAATTTTGCAGGCTGATAACAGCTGCTTTATAGTATTCACGCAAATAATAGTTTTTAGCACTCAGATAAGCCTTATAAGAGAGTTTATCCCGCATCTCATCCATGTATCCGTTGATCTTTTCCTTCCGCATACTATTGGGATAACGGTTCAGATACAATTGAAATTCATTGATGGCTTTTTCTGTCACCTGTTGATCCAGACGGGGTTTAGGAGAGGCCTTGTAATCACAGAACCCCATCATAAAAAGACATTCTTCTGCAAACGAGCTTTCCGGATAGGTCTGTATAAACTGTTTAAATAATCCGGCGGCAATCTCATAATCCTTCATGTTGTAGTTACAAAAAGCCCGGTAATAAGCAATATTCTGTGCTTTACTCGTACCGGTAAATACCGTACGAATGCCATCCAATAAGTTCAGGGATTTCTGATATTCCCCCTTATTGTAATACTCGATAGCTTTCTTGTAAATCAACTGATAATCATTACTTTTCAACAACTGCTGATATTCTCCGCAAGAAGCTAAAAACACAATTATCAAAAGGCACCCCAATAGTTTCTTCATAAATCCGCAATCTTAATCATCACTTTTTTTGCATCATGCAAAGATAGACGAAAAAGTAAAAAGTAAAAAGTAAAAAGTGAAAACTTTTATAAATTTCCCCTCCCTCTCTCTTCATCATCACTTTTTATCAATTAACTTTCTCCTTTTCTCTTATTTTATTACTTTTGCATGACTAAAAAAAGTTTCTACAAATATTCAAAATACTATTGACGTGGACATTTTTGAAAGAGTAAAAAAACAAAGAGGCAATATTGGCCAGTATGCAAAAGAAGCACATGGCTATTTCGCATTCCCGAAACTGGAAGGAGAAATCGGTCCCAGAATGATTTTCCGCGGGAAAGAAGTCTTAAACTGGAGTCTGAATAATTACATCGGTCTGGCCAATGATCCGGAAGTGCGTAAAGCAGATGCAGAAGCGGCAGCCAAATGGGGATTAGCTTACCCGATGGGGGCCCGTATGATGAGTGGTCAGACTTCCCGTCACGAATATCTGGAATCACAGCTGGCCGACTTCGTAGGTAAACCGGATGCATTCCTGGTGAACTTCGGCTATCAGGGGATGATCTCTATCATCGATTCCCTGACCAACCGTTTCGACTGTATTGTATACGATGCAGAAGCTCACGCCTGTATTATGGACGGTCTGCGTCTGTCACCTGCCAAACGTTATGTATATGTTCACAACGACATGGAAAGCCTTCATAAACAGCTGGAAAGGGCAAGCAAATGGGTTGAAAACACTGGTGGGGGTATACTCGTTGTAACAGAAGGTGTATTCGGTATGGCCGGCGACCTTGGCAAACTGGATGAAATCACAGCCATGAAAGACGAATTCAATTTCCGTCTGCTGGTAGATGATGCTCACGGTTTCGGAACAATGGGTGCCACAGGAGCAGGTACGGGAGAACATTTCGGTGTCCAGGATAAAATCGACCTCTACTTCGGGACCTTTGCCAAAGCCATGGCCGGATTCGGAGCTTTCGTGGCTACCGATGAAGAGGTATGTATGTCCCTGCGCTACACCATGCGTTCCCAAATGTTTGCAAAATCCCTCACCATGCCAATGGTTGAAGGCGCCATCAAACGTCTGGAAATGCTGAAAAGCCAACCGGAAAGAAGGGAAAAACTGTGGAAAATTGCCCATGCATTACAGGAAGGCTTAAAAGCCGACGGCATGAATATCGGTATCACCAACTCCATGGTTACCCCGGTATATCTCTCCGGTAGCGTAGCAGAAGGTATGCAGGTTGTATTCGACCTCCGGGAAAACTACAATCTGTTCTGTTCCATTGTCGTATATCCGGTTATCCCCAAAGGACAATTACTGCTCCGCCTGATTCCGACCGCAGAACATACGCTTGAAGATGTAAAATACACCATCAAAGCTTTCAAAAACGTTGCGGAAAAACTGGCAAAAGGAGAATACAATAAAGAATTACTGGTAGATGCCAGCAAACTTTAAAATAAAAAACCAGGAAGTCATTTCCTGGTTTTTTTATATCAATTATCCGGCACAAATTTTAAAACAGCATCGTTCCAAAACACAAATGCTGTATTATCATCGACCCAAGTGGTTACACTCACATTGTTTCTCGGCATAGTCGCCACCTTTTCCCAGATATCTTTGACATAATCGTAACGGCAACAGAACCAATAAGGTTCAGCCACATCCCTCCCCAGTTTTCCTCCGACAAAATAGGCATATTCCTGCCCCTTATGTTCCAGTACAAACGAAGAGGCATAAGAACGGGTAATACCCGGATATTTATCCGGAAGTAAAGACTTTACCGGTTTGAACTTAAATTCTTTGGCATCAAACCGGTACACATCACGCAAGTCCTCGTAGGCACGCCCATCTCGACGAGTATTATATCCGAAGCAAAGATAATATACACCATTCAATTTAAATACTGTCGCCCCTGTCCTGGGTAACACCATATTCGACATCCCTCCCCAGCCCAATTGAGGATCAAACACATAAAATTCATCAGAACAACTTCCATCCGCCTTCTCTCCTGTCCCTAAATATCCTTTTCCATCGAGAGAAAAAAACACCGCATTCACGACAGCATTCCCAGGAAATTCAAATTCCAAAGGACTCCAGGAATCAGTCTCAGCATCAAATACCCAAAAATCTTTGTAGTATTCTTTGGGATTATCTATACTTTTGCCCAGTCCAACATAAGCCCATCTTCCTATAGTAAAAGCAACAGCTCCAATACGAGGCTTTCCCGGAAATTCCGCTCTCTTTTCCCATCCTACATAACGACCATTTTTTGTATATCGCCATAGACTGTTATCACCCTTCCCAAAGCTGTCCTTACCCAAACAGACATATAAAGAATCCTCTATTTCAAAACTCAAGCCATTTTCCCTGACTACCCCCGATAGCATGCTAAGATCACTGTATTCCCAATGCCCAATGATAGGCTCTGCCTCATAAACCTTATCCCGACAGGAACTGATCATGAGACAGAAAATTAAAATTTTAAAGTAGGTATTACTCATGACGGTAATAATAATTTTGTATAAATATTTATCAGTGCTTGAGTAAAGCTCGGCCGGGGCTGATGAATCATATTATTCACAGCAAAGAAACCATAACTATTGTAGCACACAAAATAATTAATAATAAATTTCTTCTTATAGATTTTATCATTTAATAAATAATAATTCAAATGTAAATAAAATCACATAAACAAACAACAATAAATGATTTTTTAACAATATTAAAAAAATGAGTCCGGTATGAACCTGAATTCATTCCGAAAAATCCGGCTTGTCCTACAGGAGGAAAAAGCTGAATAAACTTATCGGGCAATCTCCTCCATTTCCTTCCGGGCTTTTTCTATCATTTCAGCAGCAGGAGTGTCAGCTAAGTTCTGAATCTCAAAGACAGACAATATATTTTCAAGACATTTCAATTTCAGAGGCTGATTTTTAAATTCTTCTTTCAATATCCGGATTTTCTCATAATCCTGTATTCCCTCTATCAGCTTTTCCAGACGGACTGAAGAACGCCCTCCGGGATAGACCTGATAGCAATCGCCGGCTCCGAAGCTTCTGAAACGGGAATCCCGCAAAGGATCCTGCACCCAGCTGTTATAAGCCCAGCGAAGATAGCCATCCTCTCCCCTGGCCGCTGCAAACCAGGCATGCCAGGCTGCCTCCGCGGGAGGGGAGAAGGTATACATCTTGGGATAAGATTCGGCACAACAGGTATAGAACGTACTTTTCATACCCCGTTCTCTCCTCGCCTGTATCATTCCGTCGGGGTAGCGCTGCTCCGAAGCGATACTGTAGTCATGGATATCATCTGCCAGTTCCCCATGGTAATTTCCAGCCAATGCAATCTTATAATCCGGACCTGCCGATCTTACTGATCCGGACAATATCCGCCAATCAACGTACGGACAGATCGGTTATTTCTTATAGTTCAAGACTTCCGGCATCAAAGCCCTGATCTGCTCAATCCGGTGGACATCCGAAGGGTGGGTCGACATAAATTCCGGCACTTTCTGCCCGGCGGAAGCTTCTGCCATCCGGGTCCAGAAAGGAATTGCTTCTTCCGGATTGTATCCGGCCATCGTCATAAATATCAATCCCAAACGATCTGCTTCCAGTTCATGCTTCCGGGAGAATGGCAGGATCATTCCGTAATTGGCACCCAGCCCTATAGCAGCCCCCAATAAAGCCTGGGTCTCTTCAGGTTTATTCTTCAACGCATAGGCAGCAGCCGTACTTCCCGCCTGAATAAGCATCTGCTGGCTAATGCGTTCGTTGCCATGGCGTGCTATCGCATGCGCAATTTCATGCCCCATGACCACAGCCAGCCCGTCATCGTTCTTACATACCGGCAATATACCCTCATAAACCACCACTTTTCCACCAGGCATACACCAGGCATTGACCTCAGGACTTTTTACCAGGTTGAATTCCCACTGATAACCATCGATCAACGATTCCATCCCCTGTGATTTCAGATAGGTCTCCACAGCTGCAGCAATCTGCTGTCCGACAGTCTTCACCCTCCGGGTATTTACCGCGTCTGTAGAAAGCTTATTCGCTTTCAGAAAATCACTGTATGAAGTCAGGCTCATCTGAACCATTTCACTCTCAGGCATCAATATCAATTGTTTCCGGCCTGTAATAGGCACAGAAGCACATTGTACCAAAAAAAAGGCTGAAACTACAATCAAGCCCCAACGAATCATTTTCATTTTAACAAATTTACAAAATCATTTTTATTATTCAAACGTTTGTAAATAAAAACAGGTTACAAGTTTAACAATTAAACCTACAACCTGCTATTTATCAAACGGATCAACCAATAATAGCTGCCAGCCTGTATCAGATAATCAACATCGCATCCCCATATGTTCCGAACTGATATTTTTCCTTGACAGCCACATCATAAGCTTTCATCACATGTTCGTAGCCACCGAAAGCCGCAACCATCATCAGCAAGGTTGAATAAGGCAAATGGAAATTAGATATAAATGCATCCGGAACACTAAAATCATAAGGCGGAAAAATAAATTTATTTGTCCAGCCTTCATATTCCGTCAGCCGCCCCTTGGTTGTGACACAACTTTCAAGAGTGCGGACAACAGTAGTCCCTACAGCACATATTTTATGTTTTTCGTCTTTCGCTTCATTCACAATTTTCACCGTATCAGTTCCCACAATAATCTGTTCTGAGTCCATCTTGTGCTTCGTCAGATCTTCCACATCCACTTCCCTGAAATTCCCCAATCCCACATGCAAAGTGACATAAGCAAAATCGATTCCCTTGATCTCCATCCGTTTCATCAGCTCCCGGCTGAAATGCAAACCGGCAGTCGGAGCAGCCACAGCACCTTCGTGCCGGGCAAAAATTGTCTGATAACGCTCTTCATCTTCTGCCTCCACCTTCCGGGTAATTGTCCGGGGCAGCGGAGTTTCTCCCAGGCCATACAGCAATTTTTTAAACTCTTCGTATTCCCCGTCAAACAAAAAACGCAAGGTACGCCCACGGGAAGTGGTATTATCAATAACCTCAGCTACCAGACTATCATCTTCGCCGAAATATAATTTATTTCCGATTCTGATTTTCCGGGCCGGATCCACCAGCACATCCCAGATTCTCAGATCCCGGTTTAATTCACGCAGTAAAAAGACCTCTATCTCTGCGCCGGTTTTTTCTTTATTCCCATATAATCTGGCCGGGAAAACCTTCGTATCGTTGAATACGAACACATCTTTTTCATCGAAATAATCAATAATATTCCTGAAAGTCTTGTGTTCAATTTCCCCGTTCTTCCGGTTCAATACCATCAAACGGCATTCATCCCGGTTCTGAGACGGATGTTGGGCAATTAATTCCGGCGGCAGCTTATATCTGAATTTCGATAGTTTCATCTCTACAGCTATATTTTTAGTTATATCCTTACTTTGTATTTAACATTCTGGCTTATACTAATAAAACATGGGAATATCTCCCCTCTTTTATGGAAATATCCCAAGCCTGATAAACGGTGCAAGTTACAAGTTTGTTTGCAAAAACGCAACCAATTCTTCCATTTTATTTGCATCTTCTATTTTAAACTGTCCGCTTCTCGTTCTACGTAAACCGGCCAGATAAGCTCCGCTTCCACAGGCTTTTCCGATATCGTTGGCCAGAGAACGGATATAAGTCCCTTTACTACAATCTATCCGCAAAGTAAGGGTAGGCGGAACAAATTCCAGAATTTCCAATTCGTTCACCACAACCTCCCGGGAAGGCATCTCAACCTCATTTCCTTTCCTGGCTTTTTTGTAGGCGCGGTCACCATCGACCCGGATCGCAGAATAAGCCGGCGGTATCTGGATAATATTTCCGGTAAACTGCTTCAACACCTCATCCAGATACTCCCGGCTGATATGGGAATACGGAAAATCGCCCTCCGGCTCCGTCTCCAGATCAAAAGAAGGAGTAACTGCCCCAAAATGAATCGTAGCAATATATTCCTTCTCCTGAGCCATATACATCTCGATCTGCTTCGTCCACCTTCCTGTACACAGAACCACCAGGCCTGTCGCCAGAGGATCCAATGTACCGGCATGCCCC
>CAJMQA010000145.1 GCA_905215395.1 uncultured bacterium
GGTAGCCCGAGTTCCTCCTGATAGTGACAGAAAAGCTTACACGGCCGTCGCGAAGCGAACGGTCCGATCTTTGGCTTGCAACAATCCGAAGAGTTATTTATTGCAATGTGTGATTAGTTCCCTGAAAAGGGGCAGCATTTCATCTGAGCCGGAGAGAAGCATTTCCGGATGCCATTGGATGCCGAGAACGAAGGGGTGGTCGGTCATTTCGACGGCTTCAATAATGCCGTCGGAGGTTGTGGCTGTGATTTTGAGATGACTCCCCAGGGTTTTGAGGCACTGGTGATGAAAACTGTTGACTTCGAGCTGGTCGCCGAATAATTTTTCTAAAATGGAATCCGGTACTATTTTTATCCGGTGAAATTTATCGGCTCTTGGTCCGGTTTGACTGTGAAGCATGGCCGAATGACCGGCAACGCTGATATCCTGCCAGAGGGTTCCTCCGAGCACTACGTTCAGTAACTGGATTCCCCGGCAGATGGCTAATAAAGGTTTCTTGGTTTTCAGAATGGCTTCTGTCAGTGCCCATTGAGCCCGGTCAAGTCCGGTATGAATTTCTTCAAGTTGTGGGTGGGGTATTTCTCCGTATAGGAGCGGATTTATATCCCCTCCGCCTGAAAGAATAAAACCGTCACATAGTCCGGTATAAGTGTGAATTATATCCGAATCTTCTGCCGGAGGCAGCAGAATGGGAATACCTCCGGCCTTGATGACAGCATCTACATAATCTTTGTTGATATAGATACGTTCCATACCCAGAAATTTACCTTTATCGACCGTGTGATAATTGGTACTGATACCGATTCTCGGATTCATGGAGGGATGGATTAATTTACCGGTTTGGCTTTTATTACAGTAATCCCGTTTACGGTATGTTTATCGATAATCTCCAACAAACTTTGAAGATGCGGTGCTGCCATATGATTGTTCCAGTCTTCAACCGTTCTCCAGGTTTCATGAAACATGAAATCGTTGGGATTTTCTTTGCTCAGGTGGAGTTCATAATGAAGAGCTCCTTTCTCTGCCAGAGTAGGGGCAATCAGGTCTTCCAGAATTTTCTGCCATTCCCGGGTAGTTTGTCCTTTATTGCTGTTGTAAGCAAATAATACCAGGGAATCTTTTTCGATGACAGGTGCGGGAGCTTCAGAACGTTCCCAGCGCTGAATAACAGTCGCCCTGTCTGTGAGTTTGTCTTTCAGGGCATGAAATTGCCGGAGGTGTTCACTTTCCCTGTGTTTTTTCAATCTCTCTTCATTGGCCCAGATTTCATGGAAGATAAACTGTCGCGGGTCTTCCCGGTCTTCGTAAAGATGATAACTTATACACCCTTCTTCAGCTCTTGTTTTCCCGATCAGGTCGAGACAAGCTTTTTTCAATTTTTCAGTTAGACCTTCTTTGGCATGGAAAATGGCGACCAGCGTCAACTGTTCTGCTGTTTTATCATTAAAATAATTCATAGGTATGTCGTTAATCGAGTTTGAGTACTGCCAGGAAAGCCTTTTGGGGGACTTCAACATTTCCGATTTGTTTCATCCGTTTCTTCCCTTTTTTCTGTTTTTCAAGCAATTTTCTTTTTCGTGAAATATCACCTCCATAACATTTGGCGGTAACATCTTTACGTACAGCTTTAATAGTTTCCCGGGCGATAACTTTTGCCCCGATAGCAGCTTGTATTGCAATATCAAACTGCTGTCGGGGGATCAGTTCTTTCAGTTTTTCGCAGATTCTGCGCCCAAAAGAGTATGCGTTATCGAAATGAATCAGTGCTGACAGGGCATCTACTGACTCCCCGTTGAGTAAAATGTCCAGTTTCACCAGATTTGCCTCCCGGTAACCTATCCGGTAATAATCGAAAGAGGCATATCCTTTGGTGATACTTTTTAATTTATCATAGAAATCGAATACAATTTCTCCCAAAGGCATTTCATAGGTGATTTCAATCCGGTTGCCAGTATGATATTGCTGATTAATCAGGATTCCCCGTTTCCCCAGACAGAGAGTCATGATCGGACCGATATAGTCGGCCGGCGTAATGATTTGTGCCCGGATAAAGGGTTCTTCTATAAAATCCAGTGTACTGGCAGGAGGCATGTCCGAAGGGTTGTGCATTTCATATACTTCTCCTTTAGTAGTATGGGCAATGTACATTACGTTGGGAACCGTTGTGATGACATTCATGCCGAATTCGCGGTCCAGCCGCTCCTGTACGATTTCCATGTGCAACATTCCCAGAAATCCGCAACGGAATCCAAATCCCAGAGCTGCTGATGATTCCGGCTCGAAAGTCAGGGAAGCATCATTGAGTTGTAATTTCTCGATGGAAGCTCTCAAATCTTCGTAATCTTCAGAGTCAATCGGATATATGCCTGCAAAAACCATAGGCTTTACCTCTTCAAAACCATCAATAGCAACATCACAGGGTGCCTCTACCTGGGTGATTGTGTCACCGACTTTTACTTCTGAAGAAGTTTTAATACCCGAAATAATATATCCTACATCTCCGGTTTTTAATTCTTGCCGGGGTTCAGGTTTTAAGCGGAGAACACCGATTTCGTCAGCGGTATATTCTTTTCCTGTATTTACGAATTTCACCCGGTCGCCCGTACGAAGGCTCCCGTTGACAATGCGGCAATAAGTAATGATTCCCCGGAAAGAATTGAACTCTGAATCGAAGATCAATGCCTGTAAAGGTTGATTCGGAAAACCTTCCGGATGGGGAACCCGCTCGACAATGGCTTGCAGGATATCTTCGACTCCGAGTCCCGTTTTTCCGCTTGCTTCAATGATATCTTCCCGTTTGCAGCCAATTAATTCAATAATCTGATCCTTGACTTCTTCGGGCATAGCGTTGGGCATATCCATTTTATTCAGGACCGGGATGATTTCCAGGTTATTTTCTACTGCCAGATACAGATTGGAAATGGTTTGTGCCTGAATTCCCTGAGTTGCATCTACAATTAAGAGGGCACCTTCACAGGCTGCGATGGACCGGGATACTTCATACGAGAAATCAACATGTCCCGGAGTATCGATCAAATTCAGGACATATTTCTTGCCCTCGTAAAAATAATCCATCTGGATAGCATGACTTTTAATGGTGATACCTCGCTCCCTTTCCAAATCCATATCATCAAGGACTTGTGCCTGTAAATCTTTTCCTGTTACTGTTCCGGTATATTCCAGCAAGCGGTCTGCCAGTGTACTTTTTCCGTGGTCAATATGAGCTATAATACAAAAATTGCGGATATTTTCCATGAGTTTATTTTATGCGATTTCAGATTAAAATCAGGGCGTAAAGATAAGAAAAATATGAATAATGTAATCCGTTTTATGTATCTTTACCGCCGCATTATCAAGCTGCAAGCAAATTATTCAAGTAAAATATAAAATCATGGTAAAATCAATGACCGGTTTTGGCAAAACAACTGTTGAATCCGGAAATAAAAAAATTATTGTTGAGATAAAAAGTTTGAATTCGAAACAATTGGATTTAAATCTGAGGTTGCCTAATCTTTATAAGGAAAAAGAGATGGAAATCCGGAACATGGTGAAAGAACAGCTGGACAGAGGGAAAGTAGATATGTTTATCTATTTTGATAATTCGGAAGTTGATAAGGATGTGGCAATTAATAAATCTGTCGTTGTTCAATACTTTAATCAAATGATGGAGATTTCCACTCAATTAGGTATTGAAACCGATAAGAACGAACTGCTTCAGATTGTTATGCGCTTCCCGGATACTTTACAGGTTAAATCGGAAGAACTTGATGAAGAGGAATGGAATAATCTGAAAGCAGGAATCGTGAGAGCTTTGGGTGAAATTAATAATTTCCGGATACAAGAAGGGAAAGCTTTGATTAAAGATATAATTCATCGTATAGAACTGATTCAGCAACTGGCTTCTGAGGTGCCTCAATTCGAGAAAAAGAGAGTGGATATTATCCGGCAAAAATTACAAGAAAAGATAAATGAATGGACCGATGTAAAGAATATCGATCAGAACCGGATGGAGCAAGAGATTATATATTATCTGGAAAAACTAGATATCACAGAAGAGAAAGTCCGTCTGGCCAATCATTGCAAATATTTCATAGAGACCATAGAAAAGGAAGACGCTCCAGGGCGTAAGATTGGTTTTATTGCACAGGAAATAGGGCGAGAGATTAATACGATGGGTTCTAAAGCAAATGATCATGATATACAAAAACTAGTGGTTAAAATGAAAGATGAACTGGAAAAGATTAAGGAGCAGAGTTTAAATGTTTTATAATATGGGGAAAGTAATTATATTTTCGGCACCGAGCGGGGCAGGTAAGAGTACGGTTGTAAATCATTTACTGGGAAAAAATCTGGGACTGGAATTCTCTGTGTCGGCTACCTCCCGGGCTCCGAGAGGAAAAGAAGTAAATGGTAAAGAATATTATTTTTTTACGGTAGAAGAGTTTAACGAAAAGATACGAAGGAACGAATTTCTGGAATTTGAAGAGGTATATCCCGGTTGTTATTATGGAACTCTCCGGAGTGAGGTAGAACGGATCTGGGCTAAAGGACATACAGTTTTGTTTGACGTAGATGTGGTAGGTGGGGTAAATATTAAAAAGAAATTTGGGGATAACGCTCTGTCTATATTTATTCAGCCACCTTCGGTCGGAGTGCTTCGGGAACGTTTGACCGGCCGTGCGACAGACTCAGCTGAGAAAATAGAAGAACGGGTTGCCAAGGCTGAATATGAGATGACTTTTGCCAGTCAGTTTGATACTATTATTGTAAATGACCGGTTGAAAGATGCTCTGGATAAGGCAGAACAAAAAGTCAGAAGTTTTTTGAATCTGTAATAGACTACACCTCAGAATGGAATCTGTCGGATTATTTTTCGGTTCTTTTAATCCTATCCACAACGGGCATTTGGCAATAGCCAGATATTTGTTGGACAAAGGATATTGCCAGAAAGTCTGGTTTGTTGTTTCCCCGCAAAATCCCTGGAAGGCAGACCGGACATTGCTGGATGAAGAAAAACGTCTGGAAATAGTGAAGGCTTCGATTGAACAGGAGTCCGGGATGGAGGTTTGTAATATAGAATTTAATATGCCGCGTCCTTCCTATACTTACCAGACTTTACAGGTTCTTGCCCAAAAATTTCCAAAACAAAAGTTTATTTTAATTATGGGAGGAGATAATTTGCCTTGTTTCCATTTATGGAAAAATTACAAGGAAATACAGGCTAATTATCCGATCCTGGTATATCCTCGACCAAACATTGATGTTGAAGGTGTAAACATGTATAATATAAAAATGATAGAAGCGCCATTATCAATGATTTCTTCAACAGAAATCCGAAAAAAAATACAAGCGGGGGATGATATTTCGGATTTGGTGTCTATGCATGCTTTATCCTTGATTTTGAGTTATTATCAGACTTTATGAAGAAGTTTTTGTGTCTTTTCTTTCTCTTTTATTTCGGATATTCTGTGACGGTGGCTCAGAGAATATTGCCCCCTAAAAATAAGGTGCAAAAGAAAATAGAAAAAAAAGAGAAAAGGACAGTGGACAAACAACCGCAGCCGGAAGAACTGAGGTGGGATGTGCATACTCTTCCGGCTAAAAGTAAAGGTTTTCCTGAACTGTCAGCCTGGCATGCCGGAACCGCAGGAATTATTGCGTCGGATGCTGCGGAGATCAGTCTTTTTGCCCCATCCCGTATCGGTTTTTCCAGAAAAACGGAATTGTTATTCCGTATTGCTGAAGAAATATTTTTACCCAATGCCGGCTTGAAGCATGCCTGGTGGGGAAACAGGCGGTTTTCTCTGGCTACCCAGCATACATTGTTTTATACTTATCCTGGACTTAAGATATTGCAGCATACAGGTTTCAAAGATCTGCTTTCTGATTCTCTACGGGTAAATCATGGCTTGGCGATGCGTCATGAGTTATTGTTTTCCTGGTTGATTAATCCCCGGGTTTTCGGATGTCCGCAGTCTGCGTCGGAGAAAATACTGACTTTAAATTTAGGCTCCGAATTTTATATTGGTTTTGGAGATACGGAAGTAGAACCGTTTGACTATATACATATGCTTTATCATACTCAGTTGTTGGATGGTAAGGTGCTTTATTATGGCGGTCTTCAATTTGATTCCTGGTGGGGTACCCGTTTTCATTATAGTTTAAACGGTTTGTATAATAGTGTTGATTTTAAAGATGATTATGCTGTCGAGGGTAATCTGCGATTGACTTATCATGTGTCCAGACATGTCGGACTTTCGGCAACTTGTAAACTGGTATATTTGGATACAGGTGACCGAACAAAATTTTGTTGTCTTCCGTTGTTGGATTTGACTTATCTGATTCATCCGGGACGTGGTGTTATCAAGCACGGGCTTGGTAAACGCAGGTGATTTTACCTGAATATAGGGAGATTATTTCTGCTGGAGACCCGAAAATACCTACAATCAGGGATTCCGGTGATAAGGTATCTGCTTTATCTTTGTCTTATCAGAATTTTGTCACGTTTTATTGATTAATAGTTGTTAAGTCACAGGTTTTAGCCAGCCTGTGACATTTTTTGTTATAAAAAACACCGGACAGGATGCGATAGTCGGATCCTTCAAATGAAATCATATCCTTGGGATTGTGTGGCCACATCATAAAACCCCCGTATATTTTTTCCATTTCCGGTGTTTTAAACAGTACAGTAAATATATATGTGCAGGCGCCCGACTCTTATCCTCGAGAGTGCAGACTATTGCTAATACTGGCAGGTCTTCTGACTTACTTCTGTCCGAACGCCTTCCCGTCGTGCAAAAAGCAGACAGTGGCAGGAGAATTGTCCGAACGTTGTGCTGAAGTTCACAGCAGCGGGACTGTCCGGGAGTTACACCCGATTCCCTTTTATTTCCTGTGCCGGATGGCAACAGAAAAACCAGTACGAAACAAAGATAGAAAAATTTATTAATAATCATCCCCATTTATGAGTAGTGCTGTGATCTTTTTTCACAATTATTAGGGATTGAGTAGCGTTCGGTCGTGCCGTACATTTGTCAGAGAAAATTTAATAAATCTAAAATACGACAAATGAGAGCACAAAAACGGTTATTTACAGCTTGTTTGGTGTTGGGAATGTTTTTTATAGGTTGTTCGGATGATGATGACGGAGGAGGAAATGGTGATGACAGTAATTTGAAAAATAAGACAATCCTTTTTACCTGTGAAAAGTTAAATGTATCTGTCGTCGGATATTACGATCGGGTTTTTGGATAAAATAGAAGGAACTTTCAATACTCAACAGGATACCAATTTTTATGACAATATCGGCAAAGCAACGGTTTATGGAATAGATGTGAATATAAATTATAAAGTGCTGCCTGATTTGCGTTTGAAATTGGCTTATGCCTGGGTGAAGGATAGGGCAGAAGACCGGGGGCGTAATATTTCCAATACCCGTCCGCATTCAGCAACCTTTCAGGCTGATTACGGCTTTAAAATCGGGGGGGATGGAAAATTCACTGGTTTTAACGGGGCGTGGATTAGGAAAATTGGAAATGTATACCTGGGATACTCAGGCTGAAAGTTTTTATAAGTTGAAATATCCGGCTTATATGAACTGGCGCCTGAATCTGTCGTCGCGTTTGTCTTATGGACTGGCAGTGAATATCGGTGTGGATAATTTATTGGATTATAAGGCTAAGGTGGCGACTTTCAATTCCAGTATGTCTCCGGGTATTACTTTTAATGCAGGGATAACCTGGAATCTTTGAGGATGATAATTTGTAAATGATAGAATATGAGAAAAGACAACAAAAAATGGGTGTGGCTCATGTGTGTGCTGATAGGAATAGGAGCAATGGCGTTATTTTACCGTCATTACGGGAGCGCGACACGGGTAGCATTGGTAAATTTTCCCTCTTATGAGGCTGCTAGTATCATCCGTTCCAATAAAGATGCCTTTATACAGGCTGAGATTGTAGGAACGGATCAGTTGGATCAATTGTCCGGTTATGATGCAGTGCTGATGTTTGCTATGGGACTGAAAATTGATGCGGCACAGCGGGATTTACTGAAAAAAATGGCAGAAACCGGTTTACCTTTTTATTCCATGGCAGCGACGAATCCTGAAAATAATATCTGTAGTCTGGATTCTGTTTCGATGGAAACAGTGGCAGGATATCTGGGAAATGGTAGCCGACAGAATTATCAGAGTTTGTTGCGATATATCCGTACGGATATTGACGGGAAATGCTGGTTCTGTATACCTCCGGATTCATTGAGTGAAATTCCTGCGGATGTGTATTATCATATCGGGGAAGAGAATTATTTTAAATCCTTGGAGGAGTATCAGAAATTTTATGAGCAGAAAGGCCTGTATAAACAGGGAGCGCCTAGAATTGCACTGATCAGTGCAATGAGTAGTCCGTTCGGAGGTAATCGCAACCATCTGGACGATTTGATCAGGAGTCTGGAAAGAAGTGGAATGAATGTATACCCGATTTCGTCTGTGATGAGGCGGATGGAATTCTTGCGGGCGGTACATCCGGATGCTGTCGTTTATATGCCTCACGGACGTTTGCAAATGCTGGGTGGAGAGCAGGGTGTCGCTTGGTTGAAACAGTTGAATATTCCCTTGTTTTGTCCTTTGACCATTATGCAACCGGAGGCAGATTGGAAGGCTGATAAAATGGGAATGCT
>CAJMQA010000146.1 GCA_905215395.1 uncultured bacterium
ACTCATATCCAACTCCATCCGTTCTGCCTTTATTATTCCGTCAAACGTCCCTTTACTGGCTCCGCTTAATTTGAAGGTCACTCTGCTTTCCTTGTAATCCCCCAAAGCATTCAAATCCGTAGCACCGGACAAATATACGTTCTGTAAAGAAGAACATATTATATCAGCACTACATTCCTCCCCTTTTTTAAAAGTCACAGCTCCTTCAAATCCTAACTTCAGTTTACCGTAATCATCTAAAGTAAAAATTACATTTTTCTCCAGTCTTGCAGGAATAGTGATTGTAGCTTTTGTAACCTCACCTTGCCGAAGCCGGATCTTGAATGCCCCACTTGCATCAATAGAAGTAATTTTTTGTCCGTCATAACGCGACAAGACCTTTGTTTCCTGAGCCATAACCACCTCCCCGAGCAAAGCCAAAATCAATAAAAAAAACAATTTTTTCATAAGCAGCGTATTAGTAAATATTTCGTTCATATTATTAAGACGAATTAACAGGCAAAATGTTACAGCTCTATTCTGATTTTATGATATCCGCCGGATTCACAATTGCTGTTTTCCAAGCTTGCCAGATAACAGTCAACAGTCCAAATACCCAAATGATTACAACAGTATCCACAAATATCCACAGACTGATATCAGGTTTGTAAACATACAGCATTCTCCATTGTTGTATCAATAATAAAGATATCGGTATACCTATCAACAATGATACGTTTATCCATCTTATAAACCAACGGCACAACAACCAAAGTATCTCTCCTTTACCCGCTCCGTTCACTTTCCGGATCCCAATCTCTTTCGTACGAACTTCCACTGAATACCAAGCTAACCCGAATAATCCTAAACCGGTCAGAAAGAGGCTGACCCAGGTAAACAATGATACTATCTGCAACATTCTATTCTCTACCTGATGCAAATCTCCGTAAATTTCGGACATGGTCCGATATATCAAAGTCAAATCCCTGTTAAATATTTTCTTAATCAAAGTCTCTATTTTTGCTATGGCTTTCTGTCTGTGTTCAGGTCTAACTTTTATCACAGTGGCCCAACCGGATTCCCATCCTCTTTGATCAAATTCAATCAATAAGGGTTGAACTTCCCGTGTAAAATTATCAATCACAAAATCCTTAACAACACCCACAATCCGGTAATTTCCGTTAAAATTCAATTCCATATTTACAGGATTCTCCAATCCCCAGGCTTTTACAAAAGCTTCGTTGACCAAAGCCTCATTCTCCTGGCTGTCTTCATCAAACCCCTGCCCCTGTAACAATTCAATTCCATAAAAAGAAAGGAAACGAGTATCAGCAATTGAAATCATTGCACTACGTTCCCGGACAGCAACAGCGCCATTACTCAATATTGCAGAAGAAGTATAATCTTCAACTTCAGGAATCTCTATCAACTGCTGCCTGAAATCTTTTACTTTCTGTTCATCCATGGAAATTCCGTCCAAAAATTGTAATGACAGAATCTGTTCGCTATCAGGACGCATATGCCCGATATAATTCATTTGCTGACGCATACAGAATAATACAACCAATAACACAACAGAAACAGCAAACTGAATGACGACCATTCCAACTACCAGTTTCGGACGGTGTATCGTTCCGTCTCTCATCATCCCGTTAACCGATTTTCTGCCTATTCTGAAAAATATATATACGGAAGGTAAAATAATCAGGGACAACAGCAACAATGACAATACCCACCATGAAAAGCCTGTGAGCATAGAACTCAAAGTTAAATCCGATAACATAAACCGGTTAAAAGCAGGTAAAATATAATGAATCAGCAAAACAGCTATCCCCAGAGCCAAAAATACCTGTAAAGCAGTCTCGGCAATCAATTGGATTTGCATTTCCCTGGAATTTGCCCCAAACACCATTTGTTGATTGATATTCTTCAAACGTTGTACAGCTTTAGTCATACTGATGTTGATATAGTTAAAGCAAGCTATCAATAATATGACAAAGGCAATGCTACCAGTCAGATATAAAGTGTTCCTATCCCGTGATTTCAATAAATCAGACTCAGCGGAAGAAGAAAAATAGACCTCTTCCATAGGCATTAACTCCTGCTTTCCGAAAATATTATAGCATTTTCTATATTCTTCATCTTCCTGAAACTTTCTTTCCAGTTCCCTGGCTACAATCCCCTTATTTAATTTTATAAAGGTAAAATAAGTATTCATCCACCCTTTGGTATCCGGGGAAATCTCACTATCCGGTAATCCAAAGAGTTGTTCATATTGCAGAAATCCCGGAATACGGTCATCGATTACCGCCAGAATCCTAAACATTTTATTGTAATATTCAGTCCTGTTATTCACCACCCTTTGTAATTCATAAGTCATCTCCTCTCCGACCGGACACTCTTTTCCAAAATGTTTCAAAGCAAAAGAACGGGTAACAACCATTCCATCCGGAGCTGATAAAGCTGTTTTTACATTTCCACCTAATACTTCAGGACAAAAGATATCCGGAAAATTTACAGTTACAGCATAAGATTGCTGCGTATATTGTTTCCGGTTTCCCACTACAAATCCATATCTTTCTTCATGAAACACACAATAATCCTCCACTTCCGGGAAATATTCCTTGAGTTCCAAAGCCCGGCTTCCTGTCCCACCATCATTTTTCATCACTTCCCCATTCTTATAGAACGGACTCTGCTGTCGCAATAAAAACCAACGGTCGCTTTCATGCACCGAATGAGCTATCGAATATTCATAAGCAACGAATCCTATCAGTAATACACTGCATGTTAGTCCAATAACCAGACTCAACATCGAAATCACTATATACATTTTATTCCTCGCCCAGGTGCGAAAAATCATTTTTAATGCAACCACTATCATTGTCCATCTTTTTTACAGACAAAAACGAATATCATGCCATAAAGTAATTATATCTGATTATCAACATAGTAGTTTCCATTCATCCGTTTTCATTTGTAAAAAAACAAGACATCAGTGTCAAAAAAATGGACAATAATTAAACTCTGGATCACACATAAACATTTGGTTTTGAATATTCTACATTTTTGGCACAGGAATAGCAGTAAAAAAAAATAAATTTCAATTTACATCCATATGATAAAGATAGAAAATCTCAGTAAGGTATTCCGTACCGAAGAAGTAGAGACAACAGCTTTAAATCAGGTTTCCCTAGAGGTAAAACAAGGAGAATTCGTAGCTATTATGGGACCTTCAGGTTGCGGAAAATCAACATTGCTGAACATTATCGGTTTATTGGATAATCCGAGTGAAGGAAAATATTATTTCGACGGCGAAGAGGTCGGCCATCTGAAAGAAAAACAACGGACACAAGTCCGCAAAGGGAATATCGGCTTTGTTTTTCAGAGTTTCAATCTGATAGACGAACTAAATGTATATGAAAATGTAGAGTTACCGTTAGTCTATTTGAAAAAGAAATCCGGAGAAAAAAAAGATATGGTATCTAAGATCCTGGATCGGATGAATATCAGCCACCGGGCCAAACATTTCCCTCAACAACTCTCAGGAGGACAACAACAGCGTGTAGCTATCGCCCGGGCTGTAGTTGCCGGACCGAAGCTGATCCTGGCCGATGAACCTACCGGTAACCTGGATTCCCGGAACGGAACAGAAGTCATGAATCTTCTGACCGAACTGAATCAGGAAGGAACCACGATCATTATGGTCACCCACTCTCAACACGATGCCTCCTATGCCCATCGTATCATTAATTTATTTGACGGACAGATTGTCACCGAAACTTGCGGGAATAAAAGTAACTATTGACAACAAGCACTAATCTCCTATACTCTCACGCAAATTCAGACTAGATCACTTCTCAATGTTGCACTGCGGGAGGTTCCGGGGATAAAGCCGGGAGGATCATAAAACGCTGAGGACAGGTATCTGTGTTAGTTTTTCTGAACGGCCATCAGGAGAATATCTGAGGGCGACAGCCCGAGTTACTCCTGATAGTAACAGAAAAACTTACACGACCGTCACGAAGCGCAAAGGTCCGATAGTTTTATCCCCGGAACCGGACAAATTAATGCTAAGTAAAAGTGAAAAAAGTCTCTGCTTTTATCTCTTTATTCATATTTTTCTCTGTCCTTATTTCAGGGCAAATGAATAAAATATAGCGCTGATCCCTCCGAAAATAAAAGCCAGTCCCGTCCATACAATGATATTGAAAATACCGAATAAAGGATGGAAAATAATCAGGAAAGAGAAGATCAGAGTTAATATTCCTCCCACCAACACCCATCCCCAGTTGGAAACTCTCAGGGCTTGCATGGTTGAGGATTGACCGATAAAGTTAATACCTGTAAACATCAATATAAAGCCTACGACATACGGAAGAAGATCTGCCGCCCAATCCAGGTTTGACAATAAAAGAAAACCGATGACCAGATCGATGATTCCCATCGCCAGACTCCAACCCCAATTGCGGTAGCGCTGTGAAGCAAAGGCATTGACAATTTCACCAATACCGTAAAGAATAAACATGATGCTAAAATAGATCGCCAAAGCGAAGTAAGATTCTACCGGATTACGGAAAACCCATATCCCGCAAATAATAGAAAGAATACCGATGATCAGCATCAACCACCAGTATTTGTTGCCAGATGAGTAAGTTTCTGTTGTTTGCATAACTATAATTTTTGATTACAGTTAGTTCAACGAAAAACTATCTCCTAAGGTTCGGCTACACTTCAAATTATAAAAGATAATGTCCCAATAAGGAAATAAAAGCACCGATGATTATGGCAGCCAGCAACAAAGGAAAAGCACACCGGGAACTTCCCCTGCCCAGGGAAATAACTAAAGGTAGCGACAAAGCTCCTGAAATAACCATTCCCTTCCACCACCATTGAGCCCAAGGTAAACTACAGTGATAAATCAGATAAGGCATCATTAGAAAAAGTACAAAAGCAGCCAAAAGAGAGTATTTATCTGCTTTCTTACGGAATAAAGGAATCATTCCCATAAAACCTGCAACCAATCCAATAAGTATAACGGTCAAATATGTTTTCATTGTTATATCAATAAAATAACTACATTTCTGATTCCCAGACAAAACAATCCGGACAATCCAATTTTACAGCCTGTTTTTTTTCAAATAAACCAAAAACAGCAGAGCCACTACCAGTCATCGAAGCAAAGAGAGCTCCCTGCTGATATAATTTTTGCTTATATTCTCCGATCAAAGGATACCTGACAAATACACTTTCCTCAAAATCATTACAAATCTGCTTATTCCATTCCCCGATATCCAGTTTATGGAGATTTCTAAGATTAAATTTTGCCTTCCGGGGAATAATCCCGGCATACGCTTCAGGAGTAGAAACTCCGAATGAGGGTTTTATCAAAACAATCCGGTAATTTTCAAGAGACAAATCTGTCTCTTCCATCAATTCCCCTTTTCCATAAGCATAGACCGGCCGGTCTGTAATAAAAAAGGCACAATCACTACCCAGCCTGACAGCATATTCCAATAATCTGTCCTCCGGTATGTGCAATTCAAAATAGGAATCCAAGGCCTTCAACATAAATGCCGCATCCGACGACCCTCCTCCCAAACCTGCCCCATAAGGAATAACTTTGTGCAGATGAATTTTTACTGCCGGCAAAGAGTAATCCCGGGCCAATAAATGATAAGCTTTGACAATCAGGTTTTTTTCAGCCTCACAGGCAACATCTATTCCGGTATTCAGAAAGCTGTATTCCCCTGTTTTTCCTTCTCCCCTGACTATCTCTAATACATCAGACAAGTCTATGGGATAAAAAACGGTTTCCAGATTATGGAATCCATCCTGCCGTTTTTCAGTCACAAACAATCCGATATTTATTTTGGCATTGGGAAAAACAATCATTGCTGCATCCAAATTTTAATTTAGGCAAAGATAGCCAAAAAAACTCAAATTTGTTTACCATTACTTTTTTTGTAACTTCGTACACAATTTATCGTAACAAAATTAAATACTAAATATTTTACAACATGAAAAAAATCCTGATTTTATGCATTGGTTTTCTGCTAGTGGGAAGTATACAAATTATTCATGCTCAGGAAGTAAAAAATCTGAATACAGAAGAGTTTAAAAAGACAATCTGGAACTTTAAAGAAAATAAAGACTGGAAATACCTGAGTGAAAAACCTGCCATTCTCGATCTATATGCAACCTGGTGTCCTCCGTGCAAAAAACTTTCACCGGTACTTGAAACAATACAAAAAGAATACGGGGATAAAATCCAGATCTATAAGATTGACGTAGACAAAGATCCGAAATTGGCGCAATTGTTCAATGCCACAAGTATTCCGCTAATGATCTTCATTCCAAAAAACGGAAAACCTTTCAGCGTTACAGGTTTCAGACCTCAGGAACAAATAGAGCAAATTATCACGGAGAAACTGGAAATCAAGAAATAAACAATCTATTTCTAATACTATTCCCGGCTCATTTGTAGAAAGAAGCCGGGATTATTTTATGACCACCTTGGAGAATTATAATTTTCGACTATTTTTGTAAGCCTAAAATTGTAAATCCCGACATATGCTAGAAGTCTTACAACAGTTAGATCAGCAAATACTCCTTACACTGAATGGGTTACACTCCCCTTTCTGGGATAATTTCATGTGGATCTTTACAGGAAAATGGACCTGGATCCCCATGTATGCTACAATTTTATATGTACTTTTTAAAAACTTCAATGCATATATTACCGTTCTCACAGTCATAGCCATTGCTTTGACTATTACTTATGCAGATCAGATGTGCGCAACTCTGATCCGACCTTTAGCAGAACGCATGCGTCCTTCAAATCCGGACAATCCGCTGTCACAATTTATCCATATCGTAAATGGAAAAAGAGGGGGACGGTATGGTTTTCCCTCTTGTCATGCAGCCAATTCTTTCGCTTTAGCATTTTTCCTCCTCCTTTTTTTTAAACAACGTGCCCTGAGTATTTTTATTATTCTATGGGCAACCCTGAATTCTTATTCACGGATTTATCTGGGCGTCCATTATCCCGGCGATCTTCTGGCAGGGATGCTGGTCGGACTGAGTGGTGCCCTACTTATCTATTATGCATACCGCAATACCCTTCGTATTCCTAAAGTAGCTGCATTTTTAAAATACGATACCCGGAATCAAAATCTCATTGAATGCCCTTCTACTATTAAGCATACACGGACAACTATTTATATCGGGTCATTAACCATTGCAAGCATTCTGATATATTCAACCATAATGGTTATATAAATAAACGGTCTGAAAATTAAATTTTTCAGACCGTTTATTTTACAGGACAATTCCCCGCTTATACTTTAAAGTTTTTCCTTTCTCAGATAAGGAAGGGGGTACAGCACTTTCTGATACTGCCCGTTTATAATTTGGTTTCCGGCTCATAACGAAACGGATATCGGCTCCATCCTTAATATCATCGTAGGTAATATAGGATTTATCATACCGTTTTCCATTCAAAAACATCTCTTTCACATAAACATTTTCCGGTTTCCAGTTTTCTGTCGTAACCTGAATTTTTTTACCATTACTCATTATCATTTCAACAGCCTCCATACCCGGCGAACCAATGTTGTAAATATTACTGGAAGGTGCCGTCGGATAGAAACCCATACAATTGAAAATATACCAAGCCGACATTTGTCCACAATCATCGTTTCCACTCAATGCATCCGGAGTATTTCCATAAAATGAATCCATGACATACCGGAGTTTCTCCTGGCATTTCCAAGGCTCACGCAAATAATTGTACAGATAAATAATCTGGTGGCAAGGCTCATTCCCATGCCAGTAAGCTCCGATCCGTCCCTGGATATCATGTGCTCCCGGTATATCATCCGGCAACTCCATCGTGAAAAGTGAATCCAGACGCCTCCGGAACAATTCCTCACCGGTTTCATTGATATAGCCTTGTACATCCTGAGGCACATACCAGGTATATTGCATAGTAAAACCTTCTGTGATATCTCCCCAGCCATTTACAGAACCAGGTCCCTGATATGCAATAGGGGCAAAAGGTGTCCGCCAGTTTCCATGTGAATCCTTTCCTCTCATGTATTTGGTCTGTGGATCTATCAGATTTTGATAACTCAAAGCCCGATTCAGGAAATACTCATAATCAGCAGTTTTCCCTAATTTTTTTGCAGCCTGTGCAATGCAATAATCATCATAAGCATATTCCAGACTTTTAGAAACAGACTCCTTCTCTTTATCAAAGGGCACCCATCCCAATTCCGCATATTCCGGCAAACAATCGTAATTCGGATTCATGGCTGTGGTTTTCATAGCCTCATAAGCCCGTTCATAATCAAAGCCCTGCACATCTTTCAGGATTGCATCTGCAATGACGGAAACGGCATGATAACCAATCATACACCAGGTCTCATTTCCATAAAATGACCATATCGGAAGCATCTTCTCCACGCTTCTGTCATAATGTGCCAACATAGAATTCACAATATCCGCGTTAATTTCGCGTTGTACCAGATTAAACAAGGGATGCAAGGCTCGATAGGTATCCCACAAAGAGAAAACAGTATAATTGGTAAAATCCTTAGCCTCACTTATATTTTTATCCAGTTCCCGGTATTTTCCATCAGCATCCTGAAAAATAAAGGGATGCAAACATGCATGATAAACAGAGGTATAAAAG
>CAJMQA010000147.1 GCA_905215395.1 uncultured bacterium
GAGGTCTATTCGCAGACCGTGGCGCCTTATCTGGATAAAATCCGTTATCACATCGATAAACTGGAATTATTGGTAGATGATGAAATCTGGCCTTTGCCAAAATACCGGGAATTGCTTTTTTTTAAATAGAATTAAGAAAGGTGGTCTGAAAAACAAATTTTTACTTTTCGGATCACCTTCTTTTGTTATCAGGAATTCATTTGTAACAGTTCTTCTATGTGTGTCCTGTCATTCCACAAACGCGGAACTTTATGCTGTCCCCCGAGTTTACCTTTTTCCTTGAGCCATTCATTGAATAGGTTCGGACGGGCAATTTTCAGATGTAAACGTTCGAGTGAAAGCAGGCGTTTGGCTTCATAATCAGAATTGAGTTTCTGTAATTCCTGATCCAGAATTTCTGCAAATTTTTCTGGGTCTTCCGGTGGATTTTTGAATTCTATCAGCCATTCATGAGCGCCTTTTTTTCCTTCTTCCATAAATATGGGAGCTGCTGTAAATTCAAAAATTTCCGTCCCGGTTTTTTCGCAGGTATTTTTTAAAGCGATGGTTGCATTGTCAATGATCACTTCCTCGCCAAAAGCATTGATGAATAATTTCGTCCGTCCGGTAATTTTAAATTTATAGGGTTTGAGAGAAGTAAATTGTATGGTATCTCCGATCATATAGCGCCACAATCCTCCATTGGTGCTAATAATCATGGCATAATTCTCGTTGGTTTTCACTTCTTCCAGCAATAAAGTCCGGGGTTTCGCTTTTCCGATTTCAGAGGTTGGCATAAATTCATAGTAAACACCATAATCCAGCATTAATAGCATGGCAGGGTCGTCCGGATCATCCTGAAGTCCGAAGAAACCTTCCGATGCATTATAAGTTTCCATGTATTTCATCCGGGGATTCGGGAGCAGTTGTTTATACTGTTCCCGGTAGGGGGTAAAGCTGATGCCTCCATGGATGAATAATTCGAGATTAGGCCATACTTCGTGAAGATTTTCTTTCCCGGTCTTTTCGAGAATCTTATGGATCACTGTCAGGAACCAGGAAGGAACGCCTGCCAGACAACGGACATCTTCTTTGATGGTTGTTTCACAGATTTTCTCGATTTTTTCTTCCCAGTTACTCATTAACATGATGGAAGAATCGGGGGTTTTCATCATATTGGCCCAGAATGGAGTATTAGAGATCATGATAGCTGACAGATCTCCATACTGACAATTGTTGTTGGCTTTGCTGACTTCGCTGCTACCTCCCAGGGCCAGGGTTTTTCCACTGAAGACCTGGGCTTCCGGATAGAGTTTGTTGAATATGGCAATGACATCTTTTCCGCCCCGGAAGTGGCAGTCTTCCAATGCTGCTGGGCTGACAGGAATAAATTTGCTTTTAGCATCCGTAGTTCCGGACGATTTGGCAAACCATTTGATCTCTTCCGGCCAGAGGATATTGTTTGCTCCGTTCATCATTCTGGTGATATATTCCTGTATGTCTTCATAATGTACTATGGGAAGACGTTCACGGTACTGCTCAGCAGTCAGGATCGTATTAAAATTGTATTTCTGTCCATATTCTGTATCTGCTGCTTTGGCTAATAGTTCTTGCAAAGTATTACGCTGTACTTTTACCGGATTTGCCTTGAAAAAATCAATTTGTACCAAGCGTTTCTGTGTGAAGATGGATAAGATTGAATTGATAAAAGCCATAAGGTGTAAAGTTTAGATATCGAATGGTATTTCCAATTGTTGTTCGGTTAAATTAAAGCTTTTGCGATGAAAATCAGTAATCCCGAATTCCCGGATACTTTTCCGGTGCTCCTGGGTCGGGTAACCTTTATTTTTTTTCCAGTTATAAACGGGATATTGTTGATGAAGGTTTTGCATATACTCATCCCTGTGGGTTTTTGCCAATACCGAAGCAGCAGCTATTGACATATATTTCCCGTCTCCTTTGACAATACAAAGATGAGGAATATCTCTGTATTTTTTAAAACGGTTGCCGTCGACAATGATGTGTTCCGGACGGACGGAAAGTTGATCCAAAGCCTTGTGCATAGCCAGAATCGAGGCATTTAATATATTGATTTGGTCAATTTCATGGTTATCTACCCATGCGACAGCCCAGGCTAAGGCTTCCTGCTCTATAACCGGACGTAGTTGTTCCCGCTGTTTCTCACTCAATTGTTTGGAATCATTGAGGAGTTCGTTGGAAAAATGGTCCGGAAGAATGACGGCTGCGGCAAATACAGGACCTGCCAGACAACCCCTGCCGGCTTCGTCACATCCTGCCTCTATATTTTGTTGATTATATTTTAATTCTAGCATAAGCAGTAATAAAATCGTACATTTGCAAATGTAATCATTTTTAATTTTCAATCATTATGTGGTCGAAAGAAGAAATAAAAGAATTACGGATTAAATTTTGGAATGATTTTAAGCGTTATTGTTCGCAACATCGTATTTACCGGAAGTGGGTGTTGACGGGTGTAAAAATAAAATCTACCCAGTTAAAATTTTATGCTGATGAGCAAAAAGCTCTGGTACTTTTTCAGATCGACCACAAAAATGATTTGAGGAGATATGAAATTTATGAATGTTTCCAGTCTTATCGGAAACTGATGGCTCAGGATTGCGGGGAAGACCTGAAATGGGAAGAGGACTATACCGGTATCGGGGATCGTACGGTTAGTGCTATCTTTTTTGAATTATCCGGGGTCAATATGTTGAATGTGAATGATTGGGAGAAGATCTATGCTTTTTTTACAGAGAAAATGCCTTTACTTGAGGAGGCTTATTGGGAATACCGGGACCTGATTACCGGGCGTCTGAAATAGCTTTAATTCTACCGTTTCAACCATTGCTACCTTCCTGATTTGTGTTCTGTTCTCCTGTACCTGTTAATTAATTTAGTATAAAGTAAAGAAAATTTATTGTCAAAGGAAATATTTTCAAATGGGAATGTTAGTCCATTAATGGTCTATTGTTTTTGAATTTAACCTTAATAATAGTTGTGTTATGGAATTGAAATATTCCAATATTGAAATTGTTATTTTCTCTTGTCCGGATTTTAATACTTTCTATAGGGTGTAGTTGACTTTGAATTTATGCTATATTTTATAACTTTGTGGAGATGCTTATGTGGTTATTAATATAAATTTTATCTGTATTTTGATTCAGAAACTTGTGGTAGTGTGTTAAATGATTGATTAATAGAGGGTATTTGAAAGTGAAGATGGATAAACTCCGGATCATGAATACAGTATTAATCTTGTGAAATATTATGGTAATAGAGCGATTGGCTGGTACAGATGTACAATTATATCGACTTATTGCACCATTAGTCATGAATCCCGGAATACTCCGGCAGAATAATGATTATCCTTTTAAGACATCGAAGTCGCACGTTTGGTTTGTGGCTTTGAAAGATTCTGTTGTCGTCGGTTTTTTGCCAGTAGAGTTGAAAGGTAAATCTGCTGTTATAAATAATTATTATGTGTCGGGAGATGATAGTTCGGTTTTGATTTCTATGCTACAGGAGGCAATACAGAATTTTGGAGAGAAATATAAATTGCAGTCTGTCACACATACCCGCCATATATCTGATTTTCAGAGTAAGGGTTTTTCTACGATCAGAACATGGAAACTGTATGTAAAAATGGAATACCGGAAGATGTAAAGAATCCGGTGAATGTATACGAGCAAACGCGATTACGCCTGGAAAAGATTTTCAAACGTTTTGATAATGTGTATGTTTCTTTTTCAGGGGGCAAGGACAGCGGAGTATTGCTTCATCTATGTATAGATTATATGCGGAGGCATAATCTGAAGCGGAAGCTGGTTGTGTTTCATATGGACTATGAGGTTCAGTACCAGGAGACTGTTCGTTATGTGGATGATATTCTGGCTTCTAATGCCGATATACTTGAAGTGTACCGTGTGTGTGTACCTTTTAAGGTTGCAACATGTACTTCCATGTATCAAACTTATTGGCGTCCCTGGGATGAGGAAATGGTGGATTGCTGGGTACGGAAGATGCCTGAAGAATGTTATACCCGGAAAGATTTTCGTTTTTTCGGTAAACGTATGTGGGACTACGAATTTCAGTGGAAATTTGCGCGTTGGTTGCATTTGCAGAAGAAGGCGAGACGGACCTGTTGCCTGGTGGGTATCCGTACCCAGGAAAGTCTGAATCGGTGGCGGGCTCTTTATGCCCGGGGATCTTATCGTTTTAATGGGGCTAAATGGATACGGAGGATTCACAAAGATGTTTATAATGCTTATCCGATATACGATTGGCTGACGACAGATATCTGGACTGCTAACGGTAAATTTCAATGGCCGTACAATCATCTTTATGATCTGTATTATCAGGCCGGTGTTCCTCTCGAAAAACAACGTGTTGCAAGTCCTTTTATATCACAGGCTCAGGCCAGCCTGAAATTGTACCGGGTGATAGATCCCGATATGTGGGGAAAAATGATTGGTCGGGTCAATGGGGTGAATTTCACCGCTATCTATGGAAATTCCTCTGCTGTAGGCTGGCAGAAAATAAATTTACCGGAAGGCTTTACCTGGGCAAAATATATGAATTTCTTACTGGAGACCCTCCCGCCGGAAACCCGGCAGAATTATCTGGATAAGCTTTCTGTCAGTATTCAATTCTGGCGGAATAAAGGTGGTTGTCTGGCAGAGAGTACTATAGAGAAACTGCGGAAGGCTGGAATTGAGTTGACGGTGGAAGAGAAAACGAATTATAAAACGGATAAAAAACCGGTTCGTATGGAGTATATGGACGATATAAATCTGCCGGAATTCCGGGATCTGCCAACTTTCAAGCGGATGTGTATCTGTATTCTGAAAAACGATCATACCTGTAAATACATGGGATTCGTTCCCAATAAGCAGGAAAAGGAACGGAGAATATCGATTATGGAAAAATACAAATCCTTATTTAATTCACTATGAAGGAGTATATGAGTCCTGTATATAAAGTTATGGCTGTGCCTGTGGAGAAAGTGGTTGCTAATAACTATAATCCGAATATAGTAGCTCCGCCCGAAATGAGATTGCTTGAGCTTTCTATTTGGGAGGACGGTTATACCATGCCTTGTGTGTGTTATTATATTCCCGATAAGGATCTATATGAATTGGTGGATGGATATCATCGCTATATGGTATTAAAGACGTCCAAACGGATTTATGAACGGGAGAAAGGCTTGTTGCCGGTAGCTGTCATCAAGAAAGATATTTCCAACCGGATGGCTTCAACCATCCGTCATAACCGTGCCCGTGGAGCTCATAATATTGAACTGATGTGTAATATTGTATCAGAGCTGACAAAAGCCGGAATGTCCGATCAATGGATCCGGAAAAATATCGGTATGGATAAAGATGAATTGTTACGTCTGAAACAAATTTCCGGTCTGGCGGAGTTATTTGCAGACAAGGAATTCAGCCTGTCCGAAGAATAAACGGATGAATATTCCGGTTTGGATTTGCAAGTCTCTGATTTTATGAATTAATTTGTTCTCGAAAATTATACATTGGGAGGGAATTTCCATTTGCAATATATTTGAGAGAACCATGGTATCATCCGTACAAAAGATTTCGGAAGAAGATGAGGCTGTCTTGCTGGAGAACTTCAATGCGAGGATTGAGGAAGACTTCGGTAAGGTTTATTCCTTGTTCTATAACGATTTGTTTTATTTTGCGGTTAGACTGTATCAGCATACGGAGGTAGAACCCCGGGATGCCATTCATGATGTTTTTCTGAGTCTGTGGCAGTCAAAAACATTGAAATTTGAACGTTTAATTGATATCAAGGCTTATCTGTTCGTTGCTTTGCGGAATAATTTCAAAAGCTTTGTCAAACATCATCAGTATGTTGAAAAATATCAGGTGAGCCAGTTGCTGGATAAAGATGCATTTGAAGCGAATGTTATTGAAAGTGAAACACTTTCTGCTTTTCATTGCATTTTGGAATTGTTACCGGCAGAAAGTGCTGAGATTTTAAAACTCTTTCTTTCCGGCTGGAAAATTGAAGAAATTGCTCAAAAATTGGGAAAAACAAAACAAACGATCTATAATAAAAAGTCGGAAGCGATTGCTTATTTGAAAAGTAAACTCTCCAAAGATTCCCTGATTTTATTCGCGATATTACTTCGTGAATGCCGCAAATAAGAAAATGTGAGTGTCCTGGTTTTGATACAATTGTGTTAAAATTGATTTTTTTTGAAAAAAAGTGCCGGATTGAGAAGTAGATTTTTTCCGTTCGTTGGTTTTCTTTAATAAAGACCCAAAGATTGAGAAGGTGATGAAATCGGAAAATAAAGAGTTTGAAGCACATTATCATAAGGCACATCATATTACAGAGGAGCTGTTATCAACCTACTATAATAATCAGTGTGTAAAGGACAATGAGGAGATTTGTGAATTTTTTCAGGAGAATCGTTTTTCTGATGCGTTGATAGAGAGATTATCCTCTGCAGAAATACATCGTGAATTTTACGACTGCTTGGCCCATGAGGAGAAAGAGGAAAATATAGCTCTTTTACTTGACCAGATACGAACGAAAGCAAAACAGAAAAAAAGGCGGATATTCTGGTATCAGATTGCAGCTTCCATTGCCGTTATCATTGCTGTTTCGATTCTGCTAATACGGCAACAGGAGGAAAGCTCCGGGAAATATTTATATAGCAATACTTTATCTGAGCAATATATCCGTCCTACCCTGATTCTGGAAAATGACCAGTCCCTGGTTTTGCCGGATAGCAATGAAGTTATAGTGAGTGAAAATTATGGCGTGGAAAAATCGGGTAATAACACCTTGAGATATAGTTCCGGCCGCTCGGCCGGTATTATCCCTTACAATAAGCTGATTGTTCCCCGGCAGTATACTTATACCGTTTGTTTTGATGACGGTACAGAAGTGACTTTGAATGCCGGAAGTATTCTTCGTTATCCGGTCAATTTTGCAGGAGATGTGAGGGAAGTAGAACTTTTCGGAGAAGCTTTTTTTAAAGTAGCTAAATCGGAAAAACCTTTTATTGTACGGATGGGGGAAGAGTATATAACGGTCTATGGCACACAGTTTAATGTGTATACGAGGGACAGTAATAGTCTTGAGATTGTTTTGGTGGAAGGGAGTATCGGCTTTAAAACGGAAGGGGAAGAAGAAGTCAGAATGCAGCCCAGCCAGATGCTGATATGCGATACCGGGATGAAAAATATAGAGCTTACCTGGGTGGATCCGGAAGATTACATCATGTGGATAGAAAATATGTTTGTTTTTAAAAGTCAGACTTTGGAACGGATCTTTACTGAATTATCTGTCTGGTACGGGATAAATGTAATTTCTGAACAGGATCTCAAAAAGATAAAACTGACATTAATGACAAGTAAAAATAATTCGCTTGAAGATATCTTCAGCTTTATTACAGAAATAACAGGAATTCATTTGATTAAAACAGGAAATATGGAATATAAGGCAGAGTAATGAAACGTAAAAGAGCATCCCAGGGATGCCCTTTTTAAGCTTTCCCAACGGATAATCAGATTGACAGTCGGTATCAGTTGGAAAGTAGTGATCAGTAATGTGTGAAATAAGCAGGAACTTAATTCAAATTACCAAATTCTATACAAAATTATGAAAAAAAAGTGTGTGATAAATAATACCTGGGGTATTTATTTTCTTCTGATGGTGGTCTTATTGCCTTTTCGGGCTGCTGCTACAAATCCGGCACAGGAATCAGTGAGCCGGTTAATAAAGGATAAAGTGGTGACAATTCATGTACAAGCTGTTGCTTTGGATGAGATATTGCTGATGATGAGTAAGCAAACGGATTTGTCTTTTGGTTATCAGGAAGGTGTGATTGATAAAACACAGAAATTTTCTCTCTATGTTTCCAATGTGTCTGTGGAAGATGCTCTCCGTACTCTTTTCCGGAATAGTAATTATGATTTTAAGTATAATGATCAGCGCATATTGATTGTGTTGAAAACTTCTCCGCAACAGGCGGAAAGTAAGGATGGGAAAATAGTGAGCGGAGTTGTCACGGATCAGGCAGGACATCCTTTAGCTGGTGCGACTGTTTTACTTAAAGGAACAACTCTGGGGATTGCAACCGATGTGAATGGTGTTTACCGTCTCCAGGTTCCTCAGGAGAGACAGATGTTGGTATTTTCGTTGGTCGGAATGAAGACAAAAGAGGTACTTTATGAAGGACAGGCTGAGATCAATGTGATTTTGGAAGAGGATATTACTGAGATGGATGAGGTGGTGGTTACGGGTTACTCTGTCCGGAAGGTGAGCGAGATGACTGGGGCTGTCCAGCAATTTCATGGCAAGGATGTGAGCAATAATATGGTCAACGGAGATATTTTGTCTGCTTTGAAAGGGCATACGACCGGTTTGCAGATTTCCGGGAGTGACGGAAATCCGGCCCGGAATAATTCATTGTTATTAAGAGGGGTGGGAACCCTTTACGACGGGAAACAATATCCTTTGATTGTCATAGATGGAATCATTACCGATTATACCAA
>CAJMQA010000148.1 GCA_905215395.1 uncultured bacterium
ACGCGCTTTCACCGCATCTGCCCCCACCACATAATCCATCATTTCAAACGCTTTGTAATGCTCTCCGGCAACAGCATTATTCAACCCTTCCAATTGTCCCTGTACAACCCGGAAAGGACGGGGCTCTGGAACGGTATAACCTGTCGTAACCACTTCAAACCACAAAGTATCCTGCGTAACAGCCTCCGGTTGGAAATAAAAACTATAGCGCTGGATGGTGTCCCGGGTTTCCACAAACTGAATGGCAGCTTCCCCGGAATACCATTTATAATCATTTGACTGGCAAGCGGTCAACAAAAGTCCGATCAATCCTATATAAAATCTTTTTTTCATATTCCCCGTTTTTTAATTTATTAATTCTGATTTGGGTAAAGGCAGTACATAATTTATCTCCAGAGAAGCCGGAGCCCATAACCATTGTTCTTTGGATAAATCCAGACGTTTATAAAGATAAAACGCTACTCCTTCTGCATAAAATTCTTTCCGGTACTCAGAAACGATAGCCTTCCGGCGTTCACTTGCATTCTGGGGCAAATCGTATTCCGCCAAATTCCTCGAGGCTAAAAATTCTTTCCATTTTGACTGAGCTTCTGATTCTGGTCCGGTTTCTGCTACAATCAGATACATTTCACTTAAACGCAAAAGCGGTATTAATTTATCTGTCTCACTATCCGAAGACATCGTGCTGTTTACCAGATATTTTTTACAACAATTATACTGGGCATTATTCGGCATCCTTAATAAATTCCAAAGGTTCATTTCCCGGTTATCAGAACCGGTATTCCCATACAAATCTTTTTTAACCACAGTCTCTTTTGTCCCTTTATACAACACCTCCCCGCTGAACAAAGCGGTATATTTATCTGTCAGGTCAAACCGGTAAAGTCCTAAAATCTGTTCACAGGGCAAAGTATACTGTGCTCCGCTGAAGTCCGCCGCAGTCCCCAATCTGAACCGTAAACTCCCTGTTTCATCCTTAGCATTGATCACACTACTTGCCGCTTTGTAGGCATGCTGTCCTTCTCCGAACCACAGATAAGCACGGGCCTGCAAAGCCTTTACCGCATAATAATTCATCCGGATATTCCGGTATTTAAAATAATCATTACTGATTACCCCTTGTTTTTCCAAATGTTCTTCCAGCAAATCTTCTGCATTTGCTAAATCTGTCAGCAGCTTTGTTTTAAAATCTGTAAAATTGATGTGTTTATGCAGTTCTTTGGTCACCGTTTCCACATAAGGCAAAATAGCTTCTGTGGTCGCTTTCCCCGGAACCGGACCGAATAACCGGAGTAAATCCAGATGGCACATCGCCCGTAATGCCAGACATTCTCCTTTTATAGCCTCATACACTCCTTCTTCAAAGATATTTTTTTTCTGATCCACATACTCTAATATAGAATTCACAGCCAGAATCACCTTAAATTGTTGTTGATAGATCGCATCGATAAAAGTCTCCGCATCCTCATTACCATATTTATGGAGAGTCAATGCTTCTTCTCCGCTACCTTTCTCCGGATCCCAGAAATTAACCAGATATTCTATCTTGCTCATCGTCAGGTATTCACCATAACTTGCATCATTTATCAACTCCAGATATGCACCTGTCAAAGCATCCCGGAACCCATTCTGGGTCTCAAACAATTCTTCCGTAGGTTTTTCAGTCCGGGGAGATACAGATAACCAATCGCTGCAAGCAGACAACAAAGTCATCCCCAGCAAACCGATCAAATATATGATACTATTTTTCATATGCCTTATCATCTTTAAAAAGTTACACTCAAAGAAAACGAAAACTGTCTCGAAAAGGGATAAGAAGTTCCCCTTTCACGTTTCACAGAAGAGAGGTAAAACAAATCGGAAGTACTTGCATTCAGTGTAAGTGTCTCCAATCCCAGCATTCTCTTCAATTCCGGAGAATCGAACATATATTGCAAAGTCACACTCTGACAATTAAATACCCGCTCATCTTCTACAAAACGGGAAGTTTTAGAAGTCTTATCTTTTATCCATAATCCCTTGAAAGCAGCAACATCTCCGGGATTCTGCCACCTTCCTTTATACACCCGCGCATCTACATTCTCACGAAAATCTGTATTTTCAACTTTTTCTATCAAGGTCGAATTATATATTTGTCCTCCAAAACGATAGCCAAATGAAAGGTTGGCAGAAAAGCCTTTATACCTCAACATGGTACTCAGATTCCCCTGATACTTAGGCTCAGCTACCCCACAAGCCTTAAGATCCCGCGCATCCCAGACAAAAGTCGGTTCTCCGAAACGATCCAGATATACTTCCTGACCGGTACTCGGATCGATTCCTAAAGAAGGTACCACCCAAATGGTATTGGTAGAGTAGCCCGTTTTATACAGCATATTCGGGTTAGCCCCATTATCCTGTTCCAGCTCTTTTTGAGCATCTTCCAATGCCTGGGATACTTTCAGAATCTTGTTTTCATTGTGGACGATACTCCCGGTCACCGACCAACTGAAATCCTGCTCCGGTTTACGGATAGCAAAAACTGTTGCCTTCAATTCATAACCCCGGTTACGCATCCGGCCGATATTTTCTATGTAAGAGGTGAAACCATTAGCTTTAGGAATATTCACCGAAGACACCAGGTCTTTCGTCGTCTCTATATAAAAATCACCGGCTAACGATATACGGTTATCCCACAATTTCATCTCTGCACCGATATTATAATTCATCTTCTGCTGCCATTGCAGCTCCTTGTTACCCAATCCCATCATAGTCGCCCCCATCCAGTTATAATACCGTTTGTCTGTGATATAACGATAAGTGGATAAAGCCTGGTACGAATCAAAATTCTGCGAACCGTTAATACCGGCAGAAGCCCGTAACTTTAAGAAATTGATGCAGGTATTCCCTTTCAGGAATTTTTCCTGATGCAGATTCCAGCCTATTCCGGCAGACCAAAACGGAGCAAACCGCCGGGAAGTTCCGAATTGTGAAGCCCCGTCGGTACGGCCGGAAAGATCGATATAATACCGGTTGTCATAAGTATAGTTCACACTGGCAGTCACTCCGATAGCCCGTGTCAGGCTTTCCGAGCCCGAAGGCTTTACGCCTTGGGCATACTGCAAACCCATCGGTAAAAAATCGAAATCTTCATTATTAAATCCTTCAACTAAAATATCATAGCCAGTAGTCTTATTCTGCCTTATATTATAATCTAATCCAGCATACAACATATGTTTATCCCGGAATGTAGCCGAATAACTCAGATTGACACTGGCGTCATACGAAAGCTCCTTTCCGGGCATATATTCATAGCTTCCCTTCCTGAAGACATCCGCCTGGGTATATTTAGCAAAATCGGTATGATCCGCAGGTTTAAATACATTCCGTTCGGTCTGTTTATGTTCTATCCCTATCCGGCCTCTCAATAACAAATCCGGAATAATCTGCCATTCAATAGAAAAATTATTGACAATATCTGTATATTCACTTCTATCATAAGTATTCAGCAAAGCATTGTAAAGTGGATTCTGATGCTGACGGATATAACTTTTTATCAACTTCCCATCTTTATCATGTATGCGGTAATACGGGTTCATCTTCACATAATCACTGAAACTACCGTAAGGAGACTCTTCATTATTATTAAAGCCCAGCATCAGGCTATTCGTAAATTTCAAAGTTTTATAATAATAGCTCAGATTCAGCGTGCCGTTCAAAGTTTTACGGAAAGACTCTTTCATGACCCCCTGTATATCGTTATATTGTACAGAAGCAGCATAACGGAACATCTTATCCCCTCCTTCCAGTTTCAAATTATGCCGGTGTCCGACTCCTACGCGCAGGGGCTGGGACAGCCAATCGGTATCCACTCCGGCATTTATATCATTCAAAATAGAATTATAAGTGGACAGGTCTGTCAGATTAGTTTCACTCCACAAGCCTACTTTCTTTTCTATTTCTAACTTCTGACGGGCATTTAAAACATCATAAGAGGTCAGGTCAGGAATCTCCAGATTCAAATCTCCACGATAAGTAACCCTCAATTTTCCCATTGCCGGAGCCTTGGTGGTAATGACAATCACACCATTGGCACCTCTGGAGCCATAAATTGCTGTAGCAGAAGCATCCTTCAACAAAGTAATAGACTCAACTTCATTCTCATTAATATCCAACAATTTCTCCAGGGAAGTCTCAAATCCATCCAATACAACAAGAGGTGTATTCATACTCACACGGGTTTCATCTTTTAACTGATCGACATTCGGTAAACTCGAATTTCCGCGGATCTGAATTTCCGGTACCCGGTTCGGATTTGAACCAAATTCATTGCTTTCGACAATATTAAATGAGGGATCAATATTCCGGAGAGAAGTCAGCAGATTCCGGTTTCCAAACTGTTTCAATTCTTCGCCGGTCACAATAGTGGCAGCCCCTGTATAACTCGATTTAGCTTTACGGAAAATACCTGTGACCACCACCTCTTCCATCTCCGTAGCCTGAGCCTCCATCACCACATTGAACTCCGTCTGACCGGTATAATGCACCTCCTGGGATTTCATTCCTACAAAGGAAAATACCAATATCAATTCTTTCATCTCAGGTACCGAAAGCTCGAATTTTCCATCGATATCTGTAGATACTCCCAAAGAAGTACCCTTGATCAGAATGGCTACTCCGGGCAAAAATTCTCCTTTTTGATCCCGTACACTTCCTTTCAGTGTCATCTTAGACTGGGGCAGCGCAGGTGATTTCACAGCAGGCGTAATAACAACCGTATTTTCAACAATCTGCCAGGACAATCCGGAATCCTTCAAACACTCTTTCAGCACCTCTTCCAGCTTGGCTTCCGAAACCTCAAAAGTCATTTTTTTCAACTGATTCACTTTCTGTACATGAAACAGAAAAGTCAACCCCGTCTGACGTTCCAGTTCTTTCACAACTTCCTGAAAAGTAGCATTTCTCATATGCAAGGTCACCTGCTGAGCATACGTCTTTGCAAAAAGTTGTGAAATACTAAGACATAGAAATAGAACAACTAGCTTCATTGTCAGAATAATTTTTAACAAATACCTCTTGTCGGGGAGGTAACTTTCTCCGATTTTTTCCATAAATTTGTAATTGAATTAAACTTTAGATAATATAATCTAAGGTAAGGCAATTGATGTGGCCGCATCAGTTGCCTTCTTTCTTATTCACTGATTACAACTGCATTCCCATCGATTTTAAAATGTGCAACTCCTGTAAGTTCCAGCATTTCCACAATCTTATCAAAATCATCATAACGCTTCAGGTTCCCGGTAAACATTGCTTCTTTCACCCGTTCTGTTGTAAAAAATACGTTGACATCATACCAACGGCTCAAAGTGTTCATCATCTCTTCCAGAGTTTGATTTTCAAAAACAAACCGTCCTTTTTTCCAAGCCGTATACAAATTGACATCTACCTTCCGTTTATCCAGGCTCCCCGATACGGAAACCCTCCCTTGTTCTGCAGGTTCCAGTACCATTGACTGCGTTCCGGCCGATACCCTTACACTCCCGTCCACCAAGGTGGTATAGCTATATTTCTCATCCGTATATGCCCGGATATTAAAAGAGGTCCCCAAAACCTGCACTGCCGATTTTCCGGTCACAACAATAAACGGCATCTCCTCATTCCGGCACACTTCAAAGTAAGCTTCTCCCTTTAAAAATACCCGACGTTCCTTCCCCTGAAAACTGGCTGGATATCTTAACTGGCTTTCAGAATTCAGCCAAACTTTGGAACCATCCGACAAAACCAGCATATATTCACCTTTACGGGGCACATCCAAACAATTATACATAATTTCAGTCCTATCTCCCGTAAGCGGATTATATGCAATACAATTTGCCGAGGTATTGAGTAAAGCCCCATCTTTTTCCAGTAAAGTATCGGCAGACTGTTTTCCCAAATTTATTTTTTGTCCGTCGGCCAAGGTCAGAATAGCCCTGCTCTCTCCGGCAGTCAATGACTGTGCAATGAATGAAGTTTCCGGAGACTCCGACCGTCTGTAAAACATCAAAACCGTAACTCCGATCAATAGCACCGCCGCAACACTCCTTATCCAATACATCCGCACTTTCTTACGGCGTAAGGTTACCCGGCGGCGTTCACAGAATTGCTGCCAGGCTCTTTCCCTGGCACACAACCGTTCCGCCACCTGTTTCCTTTCCAAAAATTCATAACGGGAAAATTCTTCGAATAAACGGGAATGCTCCGGAGACTGGGACTTCCAGTTTTCCAGTTCCTCCTGTTCCTGTAAAGTCAAATCGCCATGAACATATTTAGATATAATTCCGGCTATATGAAAAATTCTTTCCTGATCCATTTTTCTGCTTTTTTGATATAAGACAACAAAAGAACTAAAAAGTGTCGCAGAAAAATAAATTTAAGAAAAAAGAACCAAAAGGTACATTAAATTTTTTAACCGTTCCTGTAATAACTGTTTGCCTCTTCTCTTGCGGGCTTTCACTGCATCCAGGGTCATGCCCAGACAATCAGCTATCTCCTGTGTATCGTGTCCCAGCAAGGACAGCTCATAAATCCGGCGGGTTTGCTCCGGCAAAGCTTCAATAGCCTCTTTCAATAAAATATATACCTCTTCTTCCAATATCTGATTCAGAAAAAAATCAGATTCATTTTTCAGGCTTTGTTCCGAAAAATATCTTTCTTCAACTTTTTTGTGTTTCAAAACATTTAAACACCGATTCCGGACAGTTTGATACAAATATGACTTCAAAGAAATAATATTCTCAAAACGTTGCCTGTGTGCCCAAAAATCATACAACACGTCCTGTACCACATCTTCCGATACTTCTTTATCCTCCAGATATTTTGCCGCAAAAGAACTTAAAGCATAAAAATATTCATCAAACAATATTTTATAAGCTTTTTCGTCTCCCTGGTACAACGCCCCTAACCAACTATTTTCCTCACCCTTTTCCATATGCAATCTGATTAACTCCCAGGACAAAAGTAAGAAAAATAATTATCTGTTTAAAGCCGAGTCCGTCCTTCTTATTCAGGTAAAACCGAAGGACGGACTCAACACCTGGTGTCAGTTCAGCAAATACCTGCTGATAAATTGCTGCATGGTCTCGCTGGTAAAATTCATCTTCACCCCTATCCAGCTATGGCGTTCATTGGGATAAAACATCATCCCGAACTTTTTATTCAGGTGCTGTAAAGTATCTACCAGTTGGATGGATTGCTGCACATGTACATTATCATCCATCATCCCGTGTTCCAAATACAGCATAGAGGGGCCGTGGGTCTGATAACGGCCGGCATAGGTCAGAACGGAGGCTGCCTTATACCCTTCGGGATTATCCTGCGGACAGTCCATATAACGTTCGGTATAATGGGAATCGTACAAAGCCCAATCCACTACTCCGGATTTTGCAAATCCATATTGGAAATATTCTCCGCCGTAAGTCAGAGCCATCGAAGTCATATATCCCCCGTAACTCGCTCCGGTGATCATGATCCGGGTAGAATCCACACAGGGATAAGTACGTAGCAATTTTACCCAGGCTATATAGTCTTCCATCTCCCATTTCCCCAGATTGCGGTGCATATAATTCATTCCCGCCTTTCCGCAATGTCCCGATCCCCGGTGATCCAGGGAAATACGGATATAATTCTCCTCCGTTTTAAAACGCAACGGAATCCAGCGTTCGGCTACCGTTCCGGCATTCGGACCTCCGTATACCTGGACGATAACCGGATATTTTTTCCCTTCCTGCATATTTTTCGGCCAGGTAATGTAAGCCGGTAGTTCAAATCCTTCCGGAGTTTTCATCCAAAGCATTTCACTTTGGCAATATTCATCCCGTTTGGTGTCAAAATCAGGTCCTTTGGAATCGGCGACCTCCCTTCTTTTACCCGTTTTTACATTCACGACAGCCACGCGGGTAGGTGTACCCACATTTTCATAGAAAGTCAGAAACCAACTATTATCCGGGGATAAAGAAATATTCTTATGGCTATACTCTCCGAAAGTCAGCCTTCTCTGATCTTTTCCATTAAAACGTACACAATATAAGTCGGTCCGGGTAGAAATTTCGCCACAAGAGGTAAAATACACCATTTCTGCTTTTTCATCAATCCGGAGGATTTGAGTTTTCCATTTCCGCCCATGGGTGAGTTTTTGCCTCAGGGAACCATCAGGATTGTGCAGATAGATCTGCTCCCAGCCGTCATAATCCCGGATCATCAGGAAACCACCGTCAGCCAGCCAATACAGTCCGCTGATCCAGTCGATCCAGGTCGGCTGTTCTTCCCGGAACCTTTGTTGCTTACTGCCATCGGCCGGATTCACTTCAAACAATTGGAGCAAATTCTGCTCCCGGGGCATCCATTGCACCATCAAGCCACTGCCGTCCGGACGCCAGAACGGAGTTCCGAAATACTGATCCGTCTTCGCATTAAAATCAGCCCAGACAACCTCCCCG
>CAJMQA010000149.1 GCA_905215395.1 uncultured bacterium
GAAGACTACCGCCGCCTTCAAAACCGCCTGATGCGCCGCCGCTCATTGGCTCACCCGATGAGCGAATTTCTGGGGACAATAGTTATTGTCATCATTCTCTGGTTCGGAGGTACGCTTGTATTACAACACCAAGGCTCTCTGTCAGCCCAGGAATTTATCGGATATATCGCCCTCTTCTACTCAATCATCAATCCGGCCAAAAACCTGACAAATGCTTATTATAGTGTTCAAAAAGGACTGGCAGCTATGGACCGTATCGACATGGTTCTTGCCGCAGAATCTTCAATCCAGGAACCCGCATCCCCCAAAGTTATTTCAGAATTCCGGAATGCTGTCGAATACAAACACGTCAACTTTTCTTACAATGAAAACAAACAGGTGCTGAAAGACATCAATATAACCATCCCCAAGGGAAAAACGATTGCTCTGGTAGGCCAATCCGGCTCCGGGAAAAGCACCTTTGTCGATCTGCTTCCCCGGTTTTATGATGTAAACAGCGGAAGCATTACCATTGACGGTATAGATGTCCGTAATCTCTCTTCCTGCAATCTGAGGGAATTTATGGGAAATGTCAATCAGGACCCGATTCTATTCAACGATACCATCTTCAATAACATCGCTTTCGGAGTCGAAAATGCAACCCAGGAGCAGGTTGAAAATGCCGCAAAAATCGCCAATGCACATGAATTCATCATACAAACCGAACAAGGTTATCAGACTATTATCGGAGACCGCGGAGGTAAACTCAGCGGAGGACAACGCCAACGTCTCAGTATTGCCCGGGCAGTATTGAAAAATCCTCCGATCATGATTCTGGACGAAGCGACTTCCGCCCTGGATACAGAATCAGAAAAACTGGTACAGGAAGCTTTGGATAACCTCATGAAAAACAGAACTTCCATCGTAATTGCCCATCGGCTCTCAACCATCAAAAATGCAGATCAGATCTGTGTGTTCCATGAAGGGAAAATTGTAGAACAGGGGACACACGAGGAACTGCTGGAACTGAATGGAATCTATACCAAGCTTTATAATATGCAGAACTTTTGATTAAAAGAGTGAAGAAGGAAAATGAAAAGTGAAGAAGGAAAATTATTAGGGAAAAAAGTTGAATATCCGAAATCTTATTGTCCGGAAATTCTGGTAGCCGTACCGCGCATTTTGAACAGAGAAATTTATGGGATCGACAGGCCGGGAGAATTATTTTGCGGATATGACAGCTGGCATGCTTATGAAGCTGGATTTATTCTTGATAATGGCATGCCTATCGCAGGAGTATTGAAAATTGTATATCCTTCAACCAGTCCCTGCATTGTAGAAAGCAAATCCCTGAAATTATACCTGGCTTCTTATAACATGACTGCAATGGGAAACAGAGAGGATATTGCAATACAAAATTACACCAACCGTATTCAGACTGATCTGACCAAATTATTATCAGCTCAGGTTGCAGTGAGCTTTTATAACAATTTTTCCACTTCCGCCCCTTTTGATTTCAAAGACTATGAAATTTTAGAAGATCAGATTCTTCCGGAGACAATCCATTTCTCCATTTATCAGGAACATCCTGCTTACCTGACAGAAAACAGTTCTGCCGGAAAAGAAGAGTTAAAGATATGTAGCCATTTGCTGAAAAGCAACTGCAAAATAACTGGTCAACCCGATTGGGGAAGCATATATATCCGCTTTAAAGGAAATCAACAACCGGACAAGACCTCTTTCCTGAAATACATTGTATCCTTAAGAAATGAGAATCATTTTCACGAAGAAATATGTGAAATGACCTTTAAACGATTAACTGATCTGTACCAACCGGAAATTCTGATGGTCTGCTGTCTGTACACACGCCGGGGAGGTATAGACATCTGTCCGGCACGAGCCAACAAAGCCCAGTATCTACCGGACAATCTTGGCAATGCTCAAATCCTGACACAACGAAGTTTCAGACAATAATAAAAGGTGGAATTTTCCACCTTTTATTTCTATCCAAATCTTTTATTTCAACTTTCGCTCATAGGCTCCATTTTTCAAAGCCTCCAATCCCTGTTTCAATATTTCATTCTCACCATTCATCAATTTATACATCTCATTCATATCCCACAAGTCTCGGGCTATCAATGCTTTAATCTGCAATTTCATAGAAGGAAGAACAGGCTTCAGTAGTTTGTCATCTTTAGGTACCCCTGCTTTTTCACCCGCTTTCACAATATCAGCAATCATAGCATCAGTCACCTCGAAATTCTTATTGAATTTATCAAAGTCCGGATATTTCTTTTTCAACAACTCCCGATTTTTATCAATATAATTAGCTAGATATTCCCCAATCACATTCTTCGCTATCAACCGGTTAAAATAAAGGTAATTGATATTGGTATCCACCGGCACAAATACATCAGGAATAATACCTCCTCCTCCGTATACCGGTCTGTGTTTTACCTTGGTAAAATATTTCAAGGAATCATTTACAGTAATACTATCAGCACTCAACATTTCCCCATTAGCATAACGTTTCAGGATTTCTGCCCGGTAATCTTCTTCCTCTCCCTGGGTATAAGGTTTCTGGATACAACGTCCTGAAGGAGTATAATAATGAGCTGTCGTCAAACGAATCATAGAACCGTCGGTCAATGGATACTGACGTTGAACCAATCCTTTCCCGAAAGATCTTCGGCCTACAATCAAACCTCTGTCCCAATCCTGTATAGCCCCTGAAACAATTTCACTGGCCGATGCAGAATTCCCGTCAATCAAGACAACTACCCGTCCATCCTGGAACAAACCTCCAGAGGTGGAAAACTCTTCCCTGCGCCCGGACGACAAACCATCCGTATACACAATCATCTTCCGGCCCCCCAGTAAATGATCACTGATACCTATAGCAGCTCCCATGTATCCTCCTCCATTGCCCTGCAAATCGAGTACCAAATCCTTCATACCTTCTGCCTGCAACTTTTTAACGGCAGTTTCAAATTCTTCGATCGTCGTTGCTGCAAAACGGGATATTTTAATATATCCGGTTGTTTTATCCAGCATATAAGAAGCATCTACACTATAGATCGGAATTTTATCACGGACGATCCTGAAATCCATGCGATCCTTTCCTCTCAAAACTCTCACATTCACTACTGTTCCTTTTTCCCCCTTCAGACGATTACGGACATCCGTATTGGAAAGTTTTTTTCCTGCAATATTTTCCCCGTTCACCGCAATAATCCGGTCACCTGCCAACAAACCCACTTTTTCAGAAGGTCCGCCAGGCACAACCGAAACCACCATCAATGTATCCCTGAGAATATTGAATTGAATACCGATTCCAAAAAATCCCCCTTCCAAAGGTTCGTTCATCTCATCAACTTCTTCCTTGGAAATATACACCGAATGAGGATCCAAATCTGCCAATACTTTCACAATAGCATCTTCAGTCAGCTTTTGCAAATTCACTGTATCTACATAAAAAGCATCTATCAATGCCATCAGGCGCTGATACTTTACACTCTGCTCCCTCACCTGATTTTCCCGGAGTTGAGCCCTTACCGGACTAAAATGTACCCCTGCCAATAGCAGAAATACTCCCCAAATTAAAATTCTTTTCATATAATATTCATTACAAAATTTCTATCCTTTTTCCAGTTCCATCACTTCCAGGTCACTGATTTTACCAGATCCGACGACAAAACGGACAGCCGTCCTGACCTTATGGAAACCGTATCTGCCGGCTGCCCCCGGATTGATATGCAAACAATCCAGTTTTTTATCATACATGACTTTCAATATATGAGAATGTCCGCATACAAAAAGTTTCGGTCTCTCCTGCTGTAATATCTCCCGGATCCGAGGGTCGTAATGTCCCGGATAGCCTCCGATGTGTGTCATGAGAATTTTCATTCCTTCACACTCGAAAATCAATCTCTCTGTCAGCATCCGTCTCACCTCTCCCCCATCAATATTTCCATAGACAGCCCTCAAATTAAAACGGCCGGCCAGGCGGTCCGCAACTGTTATATCTCCGATATCCCCACAATGCCAGACTTCATGGCAATCTTTGAAAAATTCTTCAATTTTCGGATCAAGCCAACCGTGAGTATCTGAAATAAGACCTATCAACATCATATAAAGCCTTTTTATCCCTTATTTTTCAAGCTGATAAAGCATTTGAATCTCCTGAGCCCAATTTTCTTCATCAGGAGTTTCCAAAATCAATGGAATATGATCAAAACGGACATCATTCATCAGCATCCGAAAAGTATCTATTCCCAACTCTCCCTTTCCAATCACCTCGTGCCGGTCCACATGCGAACCTACTCCCTTCTTGGAATCATTCAGATGCATCCCTTTTAAATATTTAAAACCAATGACATTTTCAAAATGTTCAAATGTTTCCTGAAAACCACTTTCGCTTTTCAGGTCATACCCCGCAGCAAAAGCATGACAAGTATCAATACAAACCCCCACTCTATCCTTATCTTCAACCTTATCAATGATATAAGCCAGCTGCTCAAAAGTATATCCCAGATTAGACCCTTGCCCGGCTGTATTTTCAATCACAGCACATACTCCCTTGGTCTGGTCCAGAACGACATTGATAGATTCAGCTATAATACCCAGACATTCTTCATCACTGACCTTTTTCAAAGAACTACCCGGATGGAAATTCAATAGCTTCAGCCCCAACTGCTCACAACGATGCATCTCATCTAAAAAGGCAGCCCTCGACTTTTCCAATGCCCCCTTCTCAGGATTCCCGAGATTTATCAGATAACTGTCGTGAGGTAGAATATGTTCGGCAGTATACCCAAACTCCTGACAACGCTGGTGGAATAATTCTACATTATCAACAGAATAAGGCGAAGCAACCCATTGACGCTGATTTTTAGTAAACAACGCAAACGCTTTGGCTCCAATCTGATGGGCATTTACAGGTGCATTCTCCACTCCTCCTGATATTGATACATGTGCTCCGATATATTTCATATATACATTCTTGTTTATCTTTTGCGTTTGTTTTGGTTTAACGCTCCACATCCACAAAAGTTCAATTATCTGCAAAGTTAATTTTTTTTGCCGAAAAATAGCTATACAAACTAACCCCTTCTTTGCGAATGCTTTGTAAAATCCGGGAAAACAAGAATTAATAAACAAAAAATATAAAATTTGAATCTTATAGTTCTTTATTGCAAATTTATAAAACAAATAAATACTAAACGAATACTACAATATCTACAAAACATCAGCGCTGAAAATCTGAAATTTTCAGCGCTGATTGAGATTGTAAATATAAAATATGTCAGCTTACCTGATCAGCTCTACACTTCTCTTAACGAAACGATCCAAAGCTTCTCCTTTCAGCAAACCGTTCGCCAGTAAGGCAAGATCAATCAGCTGGCCGACAATCTTATTTCCCTTGCCATATTCCTGCAACAAATTCTGCTTTTGCTTTTTCAATTCATCGATTTTATCACTGTATTCTTTCTTCCGATCCTTGTCTACCTGAGGTATTTCTTCGTCCTTTTTACCTTTATTCAATTCCTCAAGTTCAGTTCTCTTACTTTCATTCTCTTTGATCTCAAAATCGATCGGTTCCAGTTTGCCCTTCATAACTTTCTGTTCATCAGCCAGAATGCCCTTTACCAACTTATGATCCGTATTAACTACCAATGTATATTGGTCATCCATTGCACCATAGAATCCCATTCCAGGATTCATGGCTGCCATCTCTTTCATCCGCCGCATGAATTCTGAACGGGTGATGACAACAGGTTCTGCCGATTCACCCAAAGATTCAAAATTCACAATATACATTCCTTTTTCGCTCGGCAACTGCGAATGAAAGACATCTTTGATTTCCTCCTGCTCTGTTTCACTCCATTCTGTCGCTTTTACATCCGATTTCGGAATCAGTTTATCGATCACATCGGAATCCACCCGCAAAAACTTATGATTGGTATTTTTTTGTTCTATATGATTGATAAAATGAGTATCCAGTTGTCCATCCATTACCAGAACATCATATCCTTTATTCTTCGCAGCCTGTATATAGGTATATTGTTCCTGCACATCAGTAGCATACAAATAAACGATATTATTGTCTTTATCAGTTTGATTTACTTTGACCAGATTTTCATATTCTTCCAGAGTAAAATATTTTCCATCCGTATCTTTCAACAATACCAGACTATTAGCACGTTCGGCAAACTTTTCATCCGTCAGCATACCATATTGAATGAAAACTTTCAGATCATCCCATTTCTTCTCATAATCTTCCCGGCTATTTTTGAAAATATCAGCCAGACTATCAGCAACCTTTTTCGTGATATGACTTGAAATTTTCTTTACATTTCGGTCACTCTGCAAATAAGAACGGGATACATTCAACGGAATATCCGGAGAATCAATGATTCCATGCAACAAAGTCAGATATTCAGGTACAATTCCCTCTACCGAATCTGACACATATACCTGATTACTATATAACTGAATCTTGTTTTTCTGAATCTCTAATTTATTATCAATTTTCGGGAAATAAAGGATTCCTGTCAAATTAAAGGGATAATCTACATTCAGATGAATATGAAACAGGGGATCCTGTGCCATCGGATATAATTCACGGTAGAATTTCTGATAATCTTCTTCTTTCAACTCAGAAGGTTTACGGGTCCACAACGGATTAGCATCATTTATGATATTGTCCTCATCGGTATCTACATATTTCCCATCTTTCCACTCTTTTTTCTTGCCAAAGACAATCTCTACCGACAGGAATTTGCAATATTTTGTCAGCAGCTCCTGAACTTTATTCTCTTCCAGAAAATCTTTCTCCTCAGAGTTAATATACATAATAATATCAGTACCTCTTTCAGCCTTTTCAGTATTTTCCAAAGTATATTCAGTATCTCCTTCACCAATCCATTTTACAGCCTGCGCCCCCTCTTTATAAGACTTGGTAATAATTTCCACTTTATCGCTCACCATAAATGCAGAATAAAATCCCAAACCAAAATGGCCAATAATGGTAGCTGCATCATCTTTATGTTTTTCCAAAAATTCCTCTGCACCTGAAAATGCAATCTGGTTGATATATTTTTCAACCTCTTCCTGAGTCATACCAATACCACTATCTGATATTGTCAAAGTCCCTGCCTCTTTGTCAGCTTTCACCCTCACCCGCAAATTCGAAATATCTCCCTTAAATTCACCGGAAGAAGCCAAAACTTTTAGTTTCTGTGTCGCATCAACTGCATTTGAAACAATCTCTCTCAAAAAAATCTCATGATCCGAATAAAGAAACTTTTTGATAATCGGGAACAGATTCTGTGTTGAAACCCCTATTTTTCCAGTTGCCATAGCATTATATTTTTAGTTATTAATTTCTTTTTACGCTAGAAAATACACAATTGTTATGCCAGACCTGAAAATCTGACAAAACGACAGGGAGAAACACAACCTACCTTATAAATTCAATATTCCACCTTTCTGGAGCATCTCCAGAAATACATCATCTATTTTAGGTAATCTATATTCTTCTTCGTTCAGGTAAATACGGCCATCCTCCATATCAACCATCAGCTTATCCCCTGAATGAAATTTCTCTACAATTTCAGGAGCAATGATTAAAAGTAAGCCATGATTAGCTGCCATCCGGAAAAAATTCCGCTCAGCCGAGCGGACCACTATCGCCTTTATACCAGCAGCAACCAAACCGACAGCTGCATGTTTAATTAATTTGCCATGTCCAAAATCTTCACCGGCAATAATAATATCACCGGGTTTAACACGGGCAGCAAATGTTGAGTCCAATCCTGCCAATAAGTAGGGTTTCATCTCTGCACCACTTTCCAAAGACATATGATAAGTGCGGCGTTCAGCAAATATCTGTTCACTCGATATATGATCTATCTCTTTATAGTTCCAGACATTTTCAGATAAACGATCGTCAAATTCATTCACTGTAATCGGTTCTATCGGCGTAGACCAATAGGGATAAACAACTTCGCCGGCCAGCATCCCGGCTGTCAATACCCCGGTCAATGCTGTCATCGCCACAGTAGCGGGTGACGCCACATATTCCTCGACTCCCAGAACAGACAGCCGCTGCATGGAATTGCTATGAGTCGTTGTGATAAACCGTTTGGTATCGGCCTGCAGCATATGACTGCTTCCCAGACATGGTCCGCAACTGACACCCAATACAGCAGCTCCTGCTTTAAACAATATGTCAATGATCCCTTCCTCTATAGCCTGAAGATAAATTTCCCTGGAAGCGGGGACTATTGAAAGCTGGAAGCCGGAAGCCAGTTTTTTTCCTTTCAGAATTCCGGCCACAACCCTAAGATCTTCCAGTCGTCCACTGGCACAAGCCCCGATCAATCCTTGCTGCACCTCAAGCTTCCCCCATTCTGCAACACTTTTCACTTCAGTC
>CAJMQA010000150.1 GCA_905215395.1 uncultured bacterium
CGCTCTGGAAAAATCCTTCCGTCTCCAGTCCCCAAATCTCACCAATTTCCTGTCCTTTATAATAATCAGTTAATTTCCCGTTATCATTGGCATATTTCGTAATATATGCCCGGCTATCGGCTATTGAAAAACGTATGCTGTAATGCAAAGGCGCTTTTCCGATAAAAACCTGATCTCCCCAGGAAATATTGAACTCCCATCCCTTTGTCTTGAGATCGGCAGCATTTTCCAGAGGTTCTGTCACTCCGATCACATTCGGCAAAGTACGACTTTTAGTCAGCATTCCTCTGGTATAACGGGTATAGTAATCAAAACTGGCACCCAGACGATTATTGAACATCTGCAAATCTACACCTCCGTTTACAGTAGCTACTTTTTCCCAGGTAAGGGAATTGGACACCAGCCCCGGAGGACTGATCATGGTCGGAAATGCTCCATCCAGAATCATATTACTTTGAGCGACATTCATAGAAGCGATATAAGCGTATTCAGACACATTCTGATTCCCCAATTCGCCATAGGACCCTCTGAATTTCAATGTATTCAAACCGATAGCATCATTAATTCCGGACATAAATTTCTCCTTGGAAAGAACCCAGGCAACAGATCCTGAAGGAAAAAATCCGAACCGGTCATTTTTGGGAAATTTAGAAGTTCCGTCATATCTTCCGTTAAATTCAAAAATATAACGATTGTCAAATACGTAGTTTAAACGGACGAAGGCTCCCCTCACAGCCCATTCTTTAATATTTTCACCTGCAGTAGCAATACCGGTAGCTAGCTGGGTCGTGGGGTAAGAGGTACTGATCAATCCGATCCGGCTGGAATTAATTCTATTTTCACGGCTATCTTCCTGATTAAAACCCAGTAAAGCTCCTAAATAATGCTTCTCACCGAAAGTTTTATGGAAGTCCGTATAAATATTATATACATTGTAATCATAAAACAAACTGGCATTTTCAGCCGTCGGATTTGCCGGTCCTTTCCTTAAAATAGGCAGTCCCGGTCCTTCACGGTACGGAGCAGGAAACATGGAACGGCGGTAAAGCTGGTTATTCCGTTTGAAAGTTGCATCTGCTTTAATATCCCATACATCTTTGATAAGGTCTATTTTCATTGAAAAAGAGGTCGTAATATCCCGGTTTTTAGTAATTGCCCGTCCTCCGTTTTCAAGCATACTGAACAATTTTCCTCCCCAAACCCAACCCTGAGGGTCCCCGGCAAAAGTTCCATCCGGATTTTTAGGCATAAGTAAAGGATGATTATGATTAATTTCATAAAAAAATTCACCCAGACCATTATAATATTCCCGGAAAGCCGGTTCATCGTATTCCGTATTGGCAAAAGAGGTATTGTTACCGATTTGTAACCATTTCAGAATCTGAAAATCTACTTTTCCACGGACGTTGTAACGCTTGTAATCATCATTCCCATATTCCAGCATTCCCTTCTGTTGAGTATATTCGGCCGAAAGATAGTAAGAACTCTTAGCTCCTTTCTGGGAAATATTTGCATTCACAGCATACATGGGTGAATTACGGTAAGCCTCTTTCAGCCAGTTCGTCCTTCCGAAATAAGCCCATTTTGAAGGATCCGCAGGATATTTTTCATAAGGACTGAGAGAAGGATCTTCGGAATGTTTTTTTGCCAATTCCACCATTTCAGGAGAAAAGACCGGATTGTATGTCGGTTTGCCGGCATCATTTTTCATAGTAACGACAGTATAGGGATCCGTTATGATATCGTTTGCGATATTACGTCCCAAAATACGGATAGCACTATAAGCATTTACATCCACAGAAATTTTCTCCGATTTTCCCCGCTTTGTTGTAACCAGAATAACCCCGAAAGCAGCCCTGGCTCCATATATTGCTGCCGATGAAGCATCTTTCAATACAGAGATATTGTCGATATCATTCGGATTAAGCCGGGCCAACTCATCCATGGAAGTAGGAACATTATCCACTAACACCAAAGGACTTCCACCATTGATAGAGGTATATCCCCGTACATTCAGAGTAGGAGTCGTTTTAGCAGATCCGTTGGCAATCCCGACATTCAAGTTGGGAACCACACCTTGTAAACCCTGGCCGATACTTACAATCGGACGATCTTCCAGCTTTTCTGCACTCACCGCATCCACTGCTCCCGAAAGATTTGCTTTTTTCTGGGAACCATACCCGACAACTACAACTTCTTCCAACTCTTTATTATCCTCATATAAGGTCAGATTCATATTCTCACGGGCATTTACCTCAAGCGTTTTATAGCCGATAAAAGAAATACGGAGCAAAGAACCGGATTTTATATCCGGTAATTCAAATTTCCCGTCCAAATCAGTTACTTTTCCGGTTCCACTCTCTTTGATGAGTATATTCACCCCTACCAGCGGTTCACCGGCCTGATCTGTGACCCGTCCTTTCACCGTAATGATCCGCTGCCTCTTCGAATTGGGTTTCTTATCCTCAACACTTTCCTTTTCCCGGTTATCCCGGTTTTCAAGTAATTCCCGATTACCAAGCAAATTCGTACGTGGTCTCCCGGCGACAAGCGGTTCACTCAATAAAATCACTATGAAAAGCAGACCTCCCATCCGAAGTCTCTTCCATCTCTTCGCATAAAATTTCTCTATCCTATCCATATCTTAGTTATTGAATATATTCAATACTCTAAAAAATATGCCACACCGGAGTTTCTGAAATTCTATATTGAATTACAATAATTTACGACATTTATTAAAAGATGACAAATGGGTAATATTTCCTCACTCCGTAGAATATTTCCCCGGATTTGATGAGTAATCAACTTAAAAATACCGGTAGGTCTGCATCTATAGCCTACCGGACCAGCAATAAAGCTCCCTTTTTGATGTATTTTGGAGGACTGTTTTTTTCCCGTCCTTTGGCTGTAATGATGTAGTAATATGTACCGGGACTGGCATACTTTCCATTGATACGTCCATCCCAACCACCATCCGGATCGCTCCATTCATATATCTTTCGTCCCCACCGGTTTATTATTACTCCATGAAACGATTCCAGAGAAAGTCCGCGCACCCGGAAAACATCGTTCTTACCATCCCCATTCGGAGTAAAAACATTCGGAACATCCACCAGGGATTCCAACACATTGATATAAAAAGCCGTTGTTGTATCACGGCATCCTTCACTTCCCAGGGTATTGACCGCAACCATACGCACCTTATAACGTCCCGGATGTTCATAAGTATAATCTAGTTCAGCTCCTGTCCGAATCTGACTTCCCAAAAGACTATCTCTCAATTCCGGCAGAAAACCTTGCATATCGGTCGTATCTTTATAAAGAAACCATTCATACTGCTGTGCGTTTGAACTTTCACTGAAAAAACGGACTGTCAAAGGGGCCTGTCCCATCTGTTCATTCGCTTCTCCTACAATGTCAACCGTATTTTCCAATTCAAAATCTGCCTTTGCCTCAGGCACCACAGAAATATATTTTACCGGTGTACTGGTCCATTCAAATCCAAATAAATCGGTAATCGTCACTGTTACCTCCTGATCCTGTGCTCCGGCAGCGAAACCACCCTGCCGTGCCTGAAGTGCATAATCATAATCCGGGAAAGCTATCGGAACAGACTTTCCGGACACCAGATAATACACCCGCGACTTGGAACCTAAAAACTCAGCAGCCCCGGGTTCTCCGGGATTTCTATAAGCCGGAATATCAAAATCCGTAATGGCATCAATTGTCACGGCCTTACAATTGTCTTTATCCGACAAGGAAATCGTAAATCCGGGTACATGATCATAAAAAATATGAAATTCAGGAACCGAAACCGAAAGTCTGCCATCTCTCACAGCCCAAAATTCAAAAAAACCGTCCCCGGGAATACTTACAGTCAGACTAACCGAATCACCATCAGGCACAGGCTGCTCAATGCCATTGTATTTCCAATGAAAAATCCAGTGATTTCCACCTTCCTCCGGAGTAAATACAATCTGCCCGAAAGGTTTTGCCCCAGCATGATCCTGAATGGCATAAAGAGGAATCCCGTGATAATTATTCTCCATGATATTACCACATCCGGTCAACTGCACCGGACCCGCCGCAATTTGTCCATAAACACAATTGACAAATCCCAACAGTAAAAAAAGAAAACAAACAGATTTCATGTTTCCATCATATTACTTGAATACACACAGCTTATTACGTTACAAAAATAAACATTCCCACGGCTAAATTGCGAGCTTGCAGATTAATTTTTAATTTTGTACCCGGAAAGTAAATTATTTTCTCAGAATCTCAACGAACAAGCCAAAGTGGATTTTATAAAAGAATTAAACAGCAATCAGCGGGAAGCAGTTTTAAATACGGAAGGACCTTCACTGGTCATTGCCGGTGCAGGCTCTGGAAAAACCAGAGTATTGACCTATCGGATTGCCCAATTATTGAGCCTGGGTATACCTGCTTATAAAATCCTTGCACTGACCTTTACCAATAAAGCAGCCCGTGAAATGCAAAGACGTATTTCAGAGCTGGTCGGATCCGGAATTGCTGCCAACCTCTGGATGGGTACTTTCCACTCTGTTTTTTCCAAAATATTACGCTTCGAAGCCGAAAAACTAGGTTATACTTCCAGTTTTACCATATATGATACTCAGGATTCCAAAAACCTGATCAAAACTATTGTCAAGGATATGAAACTGGACGATAAAATCTATAAGCCCAGTGTCATTCTGGGACGGATTTCCATGGCTAAAAACAATCTGATTGTGGCACAAAGCTATGCTCAGTCATCACGCATATTATCAGAAGACGCTGCCTTAAAACGTCCTTTGCTGGGAGAGATTTATAAACAGTATCAGCAACGTTGTAAGCAAAGCGATACGATGGATTTCGACGACCTGCTTCTGCAAACCAATATTCTATTCCGGGATTTTCCGGAGGTACTGGCTAAATATCAGCAAAAATTCAGCTATATCCTGGTGGACGAATATCAGGATACCAACTATTCCCAGTACCTGATTGTCAAAAAACTGTCGGAACAACACCGCAATATTTGTGTCGTAGGTGATGATGCACAGAGTATTTATTCTTTCCGGGGAGCCCGGATTGAAAATATCCTGAACTTCAAAAACGATTACCCGGACTATAAACTGTTTAAACTGGAAGAAAACTACCGATCAACGACCACCATTGTTGATGCAGCCAATTGTGTCATCCTGAAAAACAAAGAACAGATTCCTAAAAAAACCTTTTCCCGTAACGAGGAGGGAGAAAAAATCAAAGTGCTACGGGCTCTTTCCGATAAAGAAGAGGGATTTCAGGTGACCAACGAAATCTTCAAACTGGCTAATTATGAACAACAGGAGTACAGCGATTTCGCTATCCTCTACCGGACCAATGCCCAGTCCCGTATCCTTGAAGAAGCCCTCCGTAAACGCAATATTCCGTATAAGATTTACGGTGGTCAATCTTTCTATCAACGCAAAGAAATCAAAGATTTGCTAGCTTATTTCCGCCTGACCGTCAACCAAAATGACGAAGAAGCTTTTAAACGGATTGTCAATTATCCCCGGCGGGGCATCGGTGATTCCACCATTGATAAAATCCGTGAAATTGCCGGACAATATCAGGTAAGCATGTGGACTGTACTCTGTAATCTGAATAAAGTCGCTGCCGCTTTCAATGCCGGTACCATCAGTAAATTACAGAAATTCGGAAGTATGATTGAACGGTTCCGGGAACACGTTGCCAACGAAAATGCATATGATGCAGCCATAATCATTGCCCGTTCATCGGGTATTGTCGACGATCTGTCTAATGACGAAACACCGGAAGGCATATCCCGGAAAGAAAACATACAGGAACTTCTGAATGGTATCAAAGATTTTTGTGAAACAGCCTACAAAGAAGGAAAAGAAGACAAATTGCCGGCTTTTCTGGAAGGGGTAGCTTTACTGACCGACCAGGACGGAGAAAAGGCTGAGGATCTGAATAAAGTCACTCTGATGACCATACATGCCTCCAAAGGCCTGGAATTTGCCAATGTTTTCATCACCGGACTGGAAGAAGACCTTTTCCCTGCTCAGCAAAGCGCCGCAACACCTGCAGCCCTGGAAGAAGAACGGCGTCTGTTTTATGTAGCTTTGACCCGGGCAGAAAAAAGGGTATTTATGTCATTTGCAACTTCCAGATACAAAAACGGTCAGGTTGTCTCTTCACGCCCCTCACGTTTTGTCGCTGAAATCGATCAGGAATTTCTGGAAGGTTATACGGCTATGCGGGAAGAACCCTCCGGCTTCAAGTTAAAAACAACAGCTGCCGGATTCCGGAAACCGGAAATCACATTGAATAGCGCTGCTAAAATAGACATTCCCGAAATTGACCGCTCCAGATTGCGTCCCATCGACTCGAATCAGGTCATACCGGGAATGATAATCTTTCACCCGACATTCGGTGCCGGGAAAGTCATTCATATCGAAGGCCTGGGAGTACAAAAGAAAGCAAAAGTGATATTTTCAGAAGGCGGAGCCAGGATGCTACTGTTAAAATTTGCAAAATTATTCATACAAGACAATTAAAAACGTAAACGACATTAGTAAAATACGTATATTTGCCACACAAATCTAAATAAAATGCCTTGGGGCTGTTAAATCGACACAACTTCTTTCGGGTAATCTTTCTCTTTCCGAAGTTTTACGATTTAAGTCAATGACTATAACAGCTACAATTACGAAACACATATTGTTTTATGGAATACAATACCCAAAAGAAAAAATTATTACTTCCTGAGTACGGACGGAATATTCAGAAAATGGTAGACTATTTACTGACCATCGAAAACCGGGACGAAAGAACCAGAGCAGCAAAAACTGTGATCGATGTGATGGGCAACCTTTATCCGCATTTGAGAGATGTACCGGATTTCCGGCACAAATTATGGGACCATCTGGCGATTATGTCAGAATTCAAACTGGATATCGACACTCCCTATCCACTTCCGTCCATCGAAAAACTTCAGGAAAAACCTGAAAAACTTCCATACAGCAGCAATCGTATCAAATACAAACATTACGGGAAATTAGCTGAAAAATTGATAGAAAAGATTCAGGAATTGGAAGATCCCGAACAAAAAAGAGCTTTGATTGTGCTTACTGCTAATCATATGAAAAAATCTTTCCTGACCTGGAACAAGGATAGTGTTGAAGACGAACAGATTTATAACGACATCAATACCTTATGCGGATGTACAGTTATTCTACCCGAAGGCATGACACTTTCCAACTCCAAAGACCTTTTGCAGAAAAAAAGCAAGCCTAGCTCCAACAAACCCATGAACAATAAAAACTATCAGAAAAAAGGCAATAACAACAATAATAACAACCGGCAATACTACAAGAAACAGAATTAGTATAATATGCAGGTAACCATCATACTAGGAAGTAATTCAGGAAATAAACGGGAAATTCTTTCAGAAGCGATTTCCCGTCTGTCATTCACAGGGAAAGTTATCTGTTCTTCTGCTCTTTATGAAACAGAACCCTGGGGATTTTCTTGTGAAGAAAACTTTCTGAACCAAATTGTAATTGTAGAAACAGGATATTCCCCTCAGGATATTCTGAAACAATGCCTGGATATTGAAAAACAGCTCGGACGTGTCCGGCATGAGGGAGACCCCCGTTATAGTTCACGTCCGATTGATATTGACCTCCTCTTCTGTGATTCCCGGATCATTGAAAGTCCCGGCCTGATTATCCCGCATCCCAGGATAGCAGAACGTCGTTTCGTTCTGACTCCGTTAGCTGAAATCATGCCGGATTTTGTACATCCTGTTTTCCGGAAAACTATCACCGAGCTTCTGACCTCCTGTCCCGACACTTTAGTTGTCAAAAAATTGTAGGTTTCCTTTGTCCGGTTTCGGGGATAGAGCTGTCGGACCCGGGACACTTCGTGACGGTCGTGTAAGTTTGTCTTTCACTATCGGGGGAACTCCTCACTCCGTTCGTCAAACACACCCCGATGGCCGTTCAGACAAACTAACACAGACACTCGTCCTCAGCGTTTTTATGGTCCTCTCAGCTTTATCCCCGGAACCTTCCGCAGTACAGCATTGAAAAGTAATCTGAATCTGATAATAAGCTCCTCCACTGCCGGACTCAGATCACCTTCAAAATCATATCGTTTCGTTATTTATATTATTGATCCCTACTTTAAAGGTTTGCAGATACGTGAGTCGGAAGTGTTTTGCCGGTCAGACCATGAAGCAACTGACGAGGCTCCTGTTGGCCGGTCTGAACGCCCGACGGAGGGATGTCTGAGCGGAAGCGAGTTCCCGTAGTCAGTGAAAGAACGGTATACAGGATCGGCACAAAGCGACAGGTCTGAAAGGGAAAACACTGAAGACGCAATGGAAGGATAAACAAAAGGAAACCT